>CAMPJI010000005.1 GCA_946886865.1 uncultured Lysobacterales bacterium
AGAACACGTTGTTGTCGATCATGCCGTGGGCGATCAGCAGGTGGTCCTGCAGGCCTTCGGCGTAGTCGATCGGCGAGGACTTGCGGTGCGCCTCGGGGTCGAGCTCGGGGGTGTTGAGGATGTTGGACGTGTACTCGTGGTTGTACTGCGTCCAGTCCGTCACCGGGCGCAGCGCAGCGCCGGCCTTGAACGTGCCCGGCTCGCGGAACAGCGCCATGAACGTCATGAAGCCGCCGTAGCTGCCGCCGTAGATACCGGCGCGGTCGGTGTCGCCCTGCTTCGCCTCGCCCAGCCATGCCAGGCCATCAAGGTAGTCCTCCAGTTCCGGGTGGCCCATCTGCCGGTAGATCGCGGTGCGCCAGTCGCGGCCGTAGCCTTCCGACGCGCGGTAGTCCAGGTCCAGCACGATGTAGCCGTCCTGCACCAGCATGTTGTGGAACATCTGCTCGCGGAAGTAGTTCGGGTAGCGGTCGGAGACGTTCTGCAGGTACCCGGCGCCGTGCACGAACATCACGATCGGGTAGCGCCTGCCGGGCTCGGGGTTGGCCGGGCCGTAGTACTTGCCCCAGATCGTGCCGGCGCCGTGCGTGGACGGGATCTGCACGACCTCCGGCTCCACCCACTGGCGCGCCTTGAACGCGGCCGTGCGCGTGTCGGTGAGCTGCGTGGCGCTGCCGCCGTCGGCAGCGACCACCGACAGCTGCGGCGGCATGTAGCTGGTGGAGTGGCGTACCAGCAGGCGCGCGCCGTCGGGCGACAACGCGAAGTTCTCCACGCCGTCCAGCGAGGTCAGCTCGCGCACGTCGCCGCCGTCGCGGTCGACCGCGCAGACCTCGTAGTCGCCCGGCCACTGCCGGTTGCACAGGAAGTGGAAGGTGCGGCCGTCCGCGCCGAGCACCGGGCTGGACACTTCCCATTCGCCCGAGGTCAGTGCGCGCGGGGTGCGGCCGCCTTCGCTGACGTACAGGTGCGAATAGCCGGACTGTTCCGACAGCAGCCACAGCGCGCCGTCGGGCGTCCAGCCGAAGTCGTTGAAGTTCCAGTTGATCCACGCCGGGTCGGTCAGGCGGTGGCGCGTGCGCAACTCGGCCTCGCCCGGGGTGACCGTGGCGATCCAGCGGTCCTTGTTGTCGACCGCGCGCAGCAGCACCGCGGCGGTGCGCGAGTCGCTGCTCCAGTGGATGGCCGGCGCGCTGCCGGAGGCATCGGTTTCCACACGCACGTCGCGCAGCCCGTCCAGCGGCGCCTTGCCGGCGGCCTTGCGCAGGTCGGCCAGCGGGTCGGCCGTGATGCCCGGCAGGCCGTCGAACTTCAGCTCGCGCACCTGCCCGCTGGCGGTGTCGACCAGCCACAGCGCGTGCGGCAGCGGTGCGTTGCGACCGACGCGGGTGCGGACCTCCTCGAACTCCTCGTAGCCCGACTCGGTGACGTACTTGGGCATCTTGCCGGCGGCGCCTTCCTCGGCGCCCTTCTTCGTGGTGACCACCAGCAGGCTGCGACCGTCCGGCGACAGCGCGCTGTCGACGACCTCGACCTCGGCGCCGAGGTAGGCCGTGGCCGGCGCGCGCGTCGGGTCGGACTTGCGCCAGGCCTCGTTCTGCTCGCGCACCGCGTCGCGGCGGTCGCGCTCGGTGCGCAGGGTTTCGATCAGCTCGAACTGGCGGTCGCGCAGCGCGTCGTCCTTGGGCGGCTTGGCCGGGTCGGCCTCGGCCTTGACCACGGCGGCCTGCGACAGGCCCTGTCCGGCACGCCACTGGAACCAGTCGTTACCGGCACGGAACACCAGGTTGCCGTCCACGCTCCACTGCGGGCGCGATTCGGCGGCTTCGGTGCGCGTGACCTGCGTGAGCGCGCCGCTGCGCAGGTCGCGCACGAAGATGTCGCCGTTGCGCGCGAACGCCATCCGCGTGCGCTGTGCGTCGAACACCGGGTCGGCGGCATCGAGCTGCGCGCGGTCGGCGCCGTCGACCTGGCGCGATGCGCCGCCGCCCACCGGCACTTCGAACGTGTCGCGGATCGACTCGCCCTCGCGCTTGAGCTGGTACTGCGCGCGCGTGCCGTCCCACGACCACCAGAACTGCTCGACCGGCGGTCCGATCCAGTCGGGGTCGGCCATGGCCTGTTCCAGGGTGATGGGCGTGCCGGTGCCGACGGCGGCAGGCGCGCCCTGCGCCCGTGCGGCGGGGACGGCAAAAAGGGACAGCGACAGGGCAAGCGTCAGCGGGGCAAGGCGCATCGGGACTCGACTCGACAGTGAAAAACCGCCGCAGCGTACCAGCGCACGACGTTGCCGGATCGGGCTATCGGTCATGGTCGGCTGGACCGGCTTCATACGCCGGCGCACAATACGCGGCGCGGCACACCCCGCGTGCCGTGGAGGCGCGTTGCGTGGAAGAGTTTCTCTCGCCGCTCATGCTGTCGCGGATCCAGTTCGGGTTCGTCATCTCGTTCCACATCCTGTTCCCCTCCTTCACGATCGGCCTGGCCAGCTGGCTGGCGTTCGTGGAATGGCGCTGGCTGCGCACGCGCGACACCGTCTGGCGCGACCTGTACTTCTTCTGGACCAAGATCTTCGCCGTGTCCTTCGGCATGGGCGTGGTCAGCGGCATCGTGATGAGCTTCCAGTTCGGCACCAACTGGGCGGTGCTGAGCGAGCGCGCGGGCAACATCCTCGGCCCGCTGCTGAGCTACGAGGTGCTGACGGCGTTCTTCCTGGAGGCCACGTTCCTCGGGGTGATGCTGTTCGGCTGGAACCGCGTCAGCGAGAAGCTGCACTTCCTGGCCACCTGCATGGTCGCGCTGGGCACGCTGATCTCGACGTTCTGGATCATCTCGGCCAGCAGCTGGATGCACACGCCCGACGGCCACGTGATCATCGACGGCGTGTTCCACCCGGACAGCTGGTGGGACATCGTCTTCAACCCGTCCTTCCCGTACCGGCTGGCGCACATGGTGCTGGCCGCGTTCATCACCACGTGCTTCGTGGTCGGCGGCGTGTCGGCGCGCTACCTCATGCGCGGCGAGCACGTCGATGCCGCGCGCCGAATGCTCAAGGCGTCGGTGGTGTTCGCCGCGCTCACCGTGCCGACGCAGATCTTCGTCGGCGACCTGCACGGGCTCAATGTAGGCGAGCACCAGCCGACCAAGCTGGCCGCGATGGAAGCGCACTGGGAGCACAAGCCCGCCGGCGAAGGCGTGCCGCTGGTCGTGTTCGCCGTGCCCAACGAGGACGCGGAGCGCAACGACTACGAGGTCGCGATCCCGCGGCTGGGCAGCCTCATCCTCACGCACAGCTGGGATGGCGAGATCCAGCCGTTGACCGCGGTGCCGGCCGACGAGCGCCCGCCGGTGGCGCCGGTGTTCTACCTGTTCCGGGTGATGGTGGCGATCGGCATGGCCATGCTGCTGCTGGTGCTGGCCTCGCTGTGGACGTGGCGACGCGGGCGGCTGTTCGAGGCGCCGTGGGTGCTGCGCGGCTGGCGGCTGATGACGATGTCGGGCTTCGTGGCGATCCTGGCCGGCTGGTACGTGGTCGAGATCGGCCGCCAGCCCTGGGTGATCTACGGCCTGCTGCGCACGGCCGACGCGGTCAGCGCGGTGGACGGCGGCAGCGTGCTGTTCTCGCTGGTCACCTTCGTGGTCGTGTACTTCGGCGTGTTCGGCGCCGGCACCTGGTACCTGGTGCGACTGGTGCACAAGGGCCCGCAACCGCACGAGCCGGTCATCGACAACGACGAAGGCGAGAAGACCCCGATGCGGCCGCTGTCGGTGCCGGACGAGTCGATGGAGGAAGGGGCGGAGAAGGGATGATGCAGGCGGCAAGCCTATTCGCAGGGGTCCCCCATGCCGTCATTCCCGCGAAGGCGGGAATCCATGGACGTCGAATTCCCGATCAACCTCGGCCATGGCCACTGCGAAGAAGCCAGGTCCATGGATTCCCGCTTCCGCGGGAATGACGGCGAAAAAGCAACGACAGCTTCGAAATGCGAAGCACCCCGCACCACTGAGTTCGAGGACGTGACGATGGAGTACTGGCTGCCCGTGATCTGGTTCGGCGTGATCGGCTTCGGCGTGCTGATGTACGTGCTGCTGGACGGGTTCGTGCTGGGCCTGGGGATCCTGGCGCCGTTCGCCGAGGACGAGGGCCAGCTCGACCACATGATGAACACCGCCGCGCCGATCTGGGACGGCAACGAGACCTGGCTGGTGCTGGGCGGCGCGGGGTTGCTGGCGGCGTTTCCGCGCGCCTACGCCATCGTGCTGTCGGCGCTGTACCTGCCGGTGCTGGTGATGCTGATCGCGCTGGTGTTCCGCGGCGTCGCCTTCGAGTTCCGCTTCAAGGCCAGGCGCGCCAAGCGCTTCTGGGGCGGCGCGTTCGCTGTCGGCTCGATGGTCACCGCATTCGCGCAGGGCGTGATCCTGGGCGCGCTGGTGGAAGGCATGCCGCTGCAGGAAGGCAAGTACGTGGGCGGCGCGTTCGACTGGTTCAGTCCGTTCTCGATGCTGACCGGCGTCGCGGTGCTGTTCGGTTACGCGCTGCTGGGCAGCACGTGGCTGGTGCTCAAGACCGAAGGCCGGATGCAGCTGGTCGCGCGCACGTTGACCCGGCCGCTGGTGCTGGTGGTGGTCGCCTTCATGGGGCTGGTCAGCGCGTGGCTGCCGTTCCTGGACAGCCGGATCATGGACCGCTGGTTCGAGGGCGCGAACTTCCTGTGGCTGGCGCCGGTGCCGCTGGCCGCGCTCGTCAACGCGTTCCTGCTGTGGCGCGCGGTGATGGCCGAGGGCCGTGATGCCGCGCCGTTCCTGCTGTCGCTGCTGTTCTTCGCGCTGGGCTTCGCCGGGCTGGTGCTGGGCATCTGGCCCAACATCGTGCCGCCGGCGCTGACCATCTGGGAAGCCGCCTCGCCGCCGTCCTCGCAGGGCTTCGTGCTGGTCGGGCTGGTGGTGCTGCTGCCGGCGATCCTGGGCTACACCGCGTGGTCCTACAGCGTGTTCAAGGGCAAGATCGCCGCCGACGTCGGCTACCACTGACCGCGCGCGCCGGCCGGCGCACACCGCCCCCCGCCCCGCCCTGAACGCCGGGGCCCGCGGGCGCGGCAGCGGACGGTATGCTGTGCGCCACGCCTTTCGCCGTGTGCCGCCCGGCCCCGCATGCACGCCTACGTCTACAAGAGCCTCCGCAAGGCCGACACCTACCTGTACCTGGCCACGCGCGACGACTTCGCGCGCGTGCCGCCGCCGGTGCTCACGCCGCTGGGGCGGCTCGAATTCGTGCTGGATGTCGCGCTGACGCCGGAGCGCACGCTGGCGCGCGTGGACGCCGCGGTGGTGCGCGAGAACCTGGCGCTGCGCGGCTTCCACCTGCAGCTGCCGCCGGGCCAGCTGGACCCGATGACCGAGGACTGGGGCACCGATGGCTGAGCGCGTGCCTCCGACATGGTGGCCGTGGGCCGCGGGCGTGACCGGTTCCGCGCTGTGCCTGCTGGCCGGATTCGGCGGCGTGGTGGCGGCGCTCGCCGGCGTGGTCGCGCAACCGCTGCTGGCACTGGCGGCGCGCGGCGTAAACGGCGGCACGGCCCTCACCTCGCCCGCGGCGTTGCGCCGCGACGGGCTGGCGCTGCTCGGGCTTTGGGCAGGGTCGATCGCCGCGGCCGCGGTGCTGGCGGCCTGGCCGGTGTCGGCCTTGCTGCGCAGCGGCGCCCTGCTGCCGGTGCTCGGCCTGAGCATCGTGGCCGGCGCCGCGGTGGTCGCCCTGTGGCGCACGTGGCCGCTGTGGCAGGGGCTGGCACGCGAAGGCGGCACGCCGCGCGAACACCTCGACGCGCTACATGACGTGGACGCCGGTGCGTGGCGCGGCCTGGCGCTGGCCGCGGGCATCGCGCTGGTGGCGGCGATGGTGCTGGCGCTGGCGTGGCCCGGCGTGGTCGCAGGGGCCGGCGCGTGGCTGGGCGCGGTGGCGCTGCTGCTGGCATCCGGTGGCGTGCATGTCGCGATGCAGCGGGTGGAGCCGGCCGAGCCGCTGCTGGTGCTGGACGCAGCCGAGGCCATTGACCCCCACCACGACGAACCGCTGCCCGCGGCCGGGCAGGTCCCGGCCGAACCGCTGGAGCCCGCGCTGTACGCCGCCGCGCGCGGCGGCCGCGTCGAGCGGGCGCTGGCGCTCCTGGACGCGGGCGCCGACCCCAATGCCCAGGCGCCGGCCGAGGACCGCGACCGCCGCGGCCTGGCCGTGCTGGCCGCCGTATTGCCCGACCTGCGCCTGCTGCGCGCGCTGATCGCGCGCGGCGTGGACCTCAATACCGGCCATGCCGGCATGACGCCGCTGATCGCCGCCACCCGCGACAGCTGGCACGGCCGGCCGGACGCCGTGATGACGCTGCTGGCCAACGGCGCCGACCCGCGCGCGACCGACGCCGACGGCAACACGCCGTTGCACCATGCCGCGCGCAGCTCCGACCCCGGCGTGGCCGCGCTGCTGCGCGATGCCGCGGCCGAACTCGATGTCCTCAACGCCGAAGGCCTCAGCCCGCTCGGCGTGGCGTGCGCGTCGGGCAACTGGCGGCTGGCGCGGTTCCTGCTGGAGCGCGGCGCGAAACCCGAGCCCGCGGGCGGTCAACCCGCCCTGCTCGCCGCGGCCGGGACCGAGGAGGACGACCCGGCCGGCGTCGCGCTGCTGCTCAAGCAGAAGGCCAAAGTCGACGCGCCCGGCCGCCACCAGCGCACCGCACTGCATGAGGCGGTGCGCGCCGGCCACGTCGAGATCACCACCACCCTGCTCGCCGCCGGCGCCTCGCCCACCGCGCGCGACGCCCACGGCCGCAACGCCCTGCTGGAAGCGGCGCACAGCGGCGTGCTGGCCGTGTTCGAGCGTGTCGCCGAACACCTGCCGCGCGACGCCGAAGCCGAAGCGGCCGTGGTCGACCACGACGGCCGCACCGCGCTGATCCTGGCCTGCACGGCCGAGACCGCCAGCCCGGAGCTCGTCCGGCGCCTGCTGGCGATGGGCCTGGACCGCGACCACCGCGACGACAGCGGCAAACGCGCCCTCGACCACGCCGCCGAAGCCGGCCGCTGGTCGCTGGTGGCCGCGCTCGATGCCGGCTACGCGATGCCGGCGTGCCTGGCCGATGGCGAGGTCGACGGCGACGATGACGCCGTCCCCGCCGACCGGCCGCCCTCGGTGCTGCTGCGCGAGGCGCTGCGCGAGGGCCGGGAGCGCAGCCTCGCCTCGCTGGTGCCGCTGCTGTCGCCGGCCGAACTGGGCCGCATGCTGCACGACGGCGAGTCCCTGCCCTCGCCCGAACAGGTCGACTGGTTGCTGGCGCGCGGCGCCGACCCCGAAGCGCGTGACGCGCGCGGCGATACCGCCGTGTTCGCGTGGCTGTCGCGCGGGCCCGGGGCACTAGGGCCGTTGCAGGCGCTGCTGCACCGCGGCGTGTCGCCGGCCGGCGCGGGTGGCCTGGCGCGGTTCGTGGCCGCGTGCGCCGTGGCCGAGCAGGCCGGCCGCAGCCTCGAGCACCTCGCGCTGGACCTCCTGGACCGCGGCGCCGACCCGTTCGCCCCGTCCCCGGCCGGCGACCCGCCGCTGACCCTGGCCGTGCGCCTGGGCTGGTCGAAGCTGGCCGCACGCCTGATCGCCTCCGGCGTCGCCCTCGATGCGCGCGACAGCCACGGCATGAGCGCACTGCACCTGGCGGCCGCCCTCGGGCGCGAACCGATGCTGCGACGGCTGATCGCGCACGGGGCCTCGCCCGACTTGCTGGCCGCCGACGGCCAGACGCCGCTGGGCATCGCGCTGGCATCGGGCCGCCGCGACCTCGCCGACTGGCTCGACTGGCGTGGCTGGTCGTTGCCCGGACGCGCGCTGCAGGCGCAGGACGTGCCGGCCGCCGCGATCGTCGGCGACGCCGATGCCGTGCGGCGCCTGCTCGACCTGGGCCTGTCGGTGGACGCCGTCGACACCCAGGGCTGCACCGCGCTGCTGCGCGCCGCCGGCGGCGGCCACCATGCCGTGGTCGACCTGCTGCTGGCGCGCGGTGCCGACCCCAGGCTGGCCGCGCATTCCGGCGCGACGCCCCTGTCGGCGGCGGTCAGCATGCGCCACGTCGAGATCGTCGACCGCTTGCTGGCTGCCGGCGCGGACCTCGAGCAGCGCCTGCCGGGGGAGCTCACCGTGCTGATGGTGGCCTGCGCGTTGGGCCTGCCCGACCTGGCCGCGCGCCTGCTGGCCGCCGGCGCGGATGTGCACGCGCGCGATGGCCAGGGCCGCGCGCCGGTGCATTGCGCGGCGATGTACGGCTTCGGCGCGCGCGACCGCACCCGCCTGGTCGCGCTGCTCGACACGCTGCTGCTGGCCGGGTCCGAGCCGGATGAAGCCGCAGCCGGCGCCACCCCGCTGCTGCTGCTGCTGGGCGCGCGCGCCGAACCGGGCAGCGCGGCGGACGAGGACATCCTCGGCGCCGGGCTCGAGCTGCTGGTCGACCACGACGCGCGCCTGGATGCCCAGGACCCGCGCGGCTTCGGCCCGTTGCACCTGGCCGCCCTGCACGGGCTGCTGCGCACGGTGCAGTGGCTGCTGCGCGCCGGCGCCGACCCCGAGTTGCGCGACAGCCTCAACCGCACCCCGCGCGAGATCGCCGTGATGCGTGGCTTCATCGACATCGCCGCCGAGTTCCAGCCGGCCAGCAGCCGGCAGGACGTGTCGATGGCGCGGTTCCTGCGGGATCCCCGTTGACGGTGGGGGCTGTGGATTAGAGCTCCGGGGCTGGCGGCCCGGGATGTCTTGCTGCCGGTGTCGAGCATGCCGGGCCTAGGGCCGTGGGCCGTAGGCCGCGCCCTACTCCCTCCCGTCCGTCCCGCCCCGGTCCGCCTCGAACAGCTGCTCCAGCTCACGGCGCGCGTCCTGCGCGCTCTGCAGCAGCGCGGCCTCGTCGTCGTGCACCAGGTACTGCTCGTTGAGCATGCGCTCGTCGTGTTCGCGGAAACGCTCGGCATGGTCGCGGGCCACGTCTTCGGGCACGCCCAGTGCAACCAGCAGGCGTTCGCCCATGCGCAGGCTGGAGTGGAACATCTCGCGCACCGCGTGCGCGCCCAGGTCCATCAGCGCCCAGGCGTGGCGGCGGTCGCGCGCCCGTGCGAACACCTTCGCGTCCGGGTAGAGGCGACGCAGCATGCGCACCGTGCGCAGGTTGGCGGCCGGGTCGTCGATCGCCACGACAAAGGCACGCACGTGCTGCGCCCCGGCCGCGCGCAGCAGGTCGGGCCGTGACGGGTCGCCGTAATAGACCACGTTGCCGAAGCGGCGGACGAAGTCGACCTGTTCGGCGCTGTGCTCGATCGCGATGAACGGGATCTTCTGCGCCACCAGCAGGCGCGCGACGATCTGGCCGAAGCGGCCGAACCCCGCCACCAGGACCTGCGGATGGTGGTCGGGCACGGTGTCGAACTCGCGCGCCGGCGCCGGCTCGGGGTGCGTCGCCAGCAGCCGCGATATCCCCAGCAGCAGCAACGGCGTGAGCGCCATCGACACGCCGACCACCGCCACCAGGCGGTCGCGCAGCGCCTCATCGATGAGCCCGGCGCGCAACGCCTCGGCGAACACCACGAATGCGAACTCGCCGCCCAGCGCCAGCACCGCGCCCAGCCGGAGCGCCTCGCGCCGCCCCAGCCCGCCCGGGTGCAGGCCGATGGCGAACACCAGCGCGAACTTCAACGCCATCAGCCCCGCCACCAGGCCGGCCACCAGCCACGGTTCGGCCGCCACGCGCTGCAGGTCGATGCTCATGCCCACGGCCATGAAGAACAGGCCGAGCAGCAGCCCCTTGAACGGCTCGATCTGCGATTCCAGCTCGTGCCGGAACTCAGAGTCGGCCAGCAGCACGCCGGCCAGGAACGCGCCCAGGCCCGCCGAGAGCCCCGCGCCCTGCATCACCCACGCCGCGCCCAGCACCGTCAGCAGCGCCGCGCCGGTGAACACCTCGGGCATGCGCGTGCGCGCGACCATGCGGAACACGTGGCGCAAGAGGAAACGCCCACCGAACGCCACCAGTGCGATCGCACCCAGCGCCTTGACCACCGCAGCCGCCGACAGTCCGCCGGCCTCGACGGCGGCCGCCTGCCCCAGCAGCGGGATGGCCGCCAGCAACGGGATGGCCGCCAGGTCCTGGAACAGGAGGATCGCAAACGCCAGCCGGCCATGCGGCGCGCCCAGCGCCTTGCGCTCGGCCAGCAGCTGGAGGCCCACCGCCGTGGACGACAGCGCCAGACCGAAGCCGATGACCGTGGCCGCCTTCCACCCCAGCCCGCCGCCGGTTGCGGCCAGCGCCGCCAGCAGCACCCCGCACGCCAGGACCTGCAGGCCCCCGCTGCCGAACACCGGCTTGCGCATCACCGACAACCGCGCCGGCGACAACTCCAGCCCGATCACGAACAGCAGCATCACCACGCCGATCTCCGACGCGGCCAGCACCGGCTCGGCATTGCGCACCACCGCCAGCCCGTTGGGCCCCAGCGCCACGCCCGCCGCCAAGTACCCCAGCACCGCCCCCAGCCCCGCACGGCGGAACACCGGCACCGCGATCACCGCGGCCAGCAGGAACACCAGCGCCAACTCTAGACCGCCACCGTGCATGCATCACCTCCTGCGCCGATTATGGCGGTGGACGACTGCCCGCAACCTGCGCCGGGCGGTATGCTTCGCCGACTCGACAACAAGGAGGTCGCGAGGATGGCACGTACATGGTTGGGTTTCCTGCTGGCGGTCGTAACGCTTCCGGCCTTTGCCGGTGGTCCGGGCGCGGTGCGCAAGCAGGTCGAGTCAAGCATGCTGGTGACGGGCACGATCTCCATCAATGCCGATGGCAGCGTGGCCAGCCATGCCCTAGAGCAACCGGACAGGCTTCCGCCCGGCGTAGTGGACCTGGTCACCCGAGGCGTGCAGGCGTGGCGATTCGAGCCTATCCAGTTACGCGAGGGTGAGGCTCACTCACGCGCCGTCATGAGCGTGCGGGTGGTGGCCAAACGGGTTGATGAAGACAGCTTCATCGTAGAGATCCGCGGCGCGCGATTCAGCAACGCCCGGCCGGGAGAGTTTGTGACCGGAGACAAGATATCCCCTCCGGCGTATCCCCGTGGACTGGGGGCGTCTGGCGTTGGCGGCGAGGTGTACCTCATCGTCAAGGTCGGTCGATCCGGCGAGGTTGAAGATGTGGTTGCCGAACAGGTGAACCTGTTCACGCTCGGGAGCGAGTCGCAAATCGCCCGCTGGCGGGATCAACTGGCCAAGTCGGCGGTGCGCACGGCGAGGCAATGGACCTTCAATCCGCCCACGAAGGGTGCGTACGTGGATCGCCCTTTCTGGCTGGCCCGCGTCCCGGTGGCGTATCACGTGATGGGGCGTCACCGCCAAGCCGAGTACGGGCAGTGGCAGGCCTATGTCCCCGGACCCCACTTGGACAATCCGTGGTTCCGCGACGAATCAGCCCCTGATGCCGACGCGATCGCGGCGGGCAACGTTCAGCCGGTCGACAACGCGTTCCGCTTGCTGACGCCCGTGCAAGAGGGCTAAGTCCCACTCCGTGCCGGTAGAAAACAAGACGCCCCGGCGTACGGGGCGTCTATTCGAGCGAACGCGCCTGATCAGCGCTTCATCGAACTGAAGAACTCGTCGTTGGACTTGGTGGTCTTCATCTTGTCCAGCAGGAACTCCATCGCGCCGATCTCGTCCATGCCGTGCAGCAGCTTGCGCAGGATCCAGATCTTCTGCAGCAGCTCGGGCTCGATCAGCAGGTCTTCGCGGCGGGTGCCGGAGCGGTTGATGTCGATGGCCGGGTAGACGCGCTTCTCGGCGATGCGGCGGTTGAGGTGCACCTCGGAGTTGCCGGTGCCCTTGAACTCCTCGTAGATCACCTCGTCCATCTTGCTGCCGGTGTCGATCAGCGCGGTGGCGATGATGGTCAGGCTGCCGCCTTCCTCGACGTTGCGGGCCGCGCCGAAGAAACGCTTCGGGCGGTGCAGCGCGTTGGCGTCGACGCCGCCGGTCAGCACCTTGCCGGAGCTGGGCACGACGTTGTTGTAGGCACGCGCCAGGCGGGTGATGGAGTCGAGCAGGATCACCACGTCCTTCTTGTGCTCGACCAGGCGCTTGGCGCGCTCGATCACCATCTCGGCGACCTGCACGTGGCGGCCGGCGGGTTCGTCGAACGTCGAGGACACGACCTCGCCGCGCACGGTGCGCTGCATCTCGGTCACTTCCTCGGGCCGCTCGTCGACCAGCAGTACGATCAGGTGCACGTCCGGGTGGTTGGACGTGATGGCGGTGGCGACCTGCTGCATCAGCATGGTCTTGCCGGCCTTGGGCGGCGACACGATCAGCGCGCGCTGGCCCTTGCCCTGCGGGGCCATCAGGTCGAGGATGCGGCCGGTGATGTCCTCGGTGCTGCCGTCGCCGCGCTCGAGCTTGAACTTGCGGCGCGGGAACAGCGGGGTGAGGTTCTCGAACAGCGTCTTGTTCTTGGACGCCTCCAGCGGCTCGCCGTTGATGGTGTCGACCACCGACAGCGCGAAGTAGCGCTCGCCGTCCTTCGGCCAGCGGATGCGGCCGGACAGGTGGTCGCCGGTGCGCAGGTTGAAGCGGCGGATCTGGCTGGGCGAGATGTAGACGTCGTCCGGGCCGGCCAGGTAGCTGGCCTCGGCCGCGCGCAGGAAGCCGAAGCCGTCGGGCAGGATTTCCAGCACGCCGTCGGCGGCCACGCCCTCGCCATGACGGGTCAACACCTTCAGGACGGCGAAGATGACGTCCTGCTTGCGGGCGCGGGCGACGCCCTCGGAGATGTTCAGCTGCTCGGCAATCTCCAGCAGCTTGTGCGCCGGCATGCGCTTGAGGTCGCCCAGCGAGTACACCGGGAAGCCCTCGGGCACCTGCGGGTTGGCGCGCGGGACGAAGTTCTCGTTGCCGCCGTCGTCGCTGGGCATGCCGTCGCGGTTGCCGCCACCACCGCCACCGCGGTTGCGGTCGCGCCGGTTGCGGAAGCGCTCACGGCGGTTGCCGCGCGGGCCGCCGTCGTTGCCATCGCGATCGCCGCGCGGACCGCCGTCGTTCTGGCCGCCGCCAGACGGCTGTCCGCCCGACGGGCCTTCAGCCGGCTTGCCGGCGTCGGCCGCGCGCGGGGCGTCGGACCTGGCGTTGTCGGAGCGGGGCTCGCCGCGGGGCGCCTCGGACGGCGCGGGCGCGTCGGCCTTGGGGGCATCGGACTTGGCGGGCGCGGTATCGCCGCGTGGCGCGGTATCGGCAGGCGGGGCGGCGGGCGCGGCGTCGGCCTTGGGGGCACGCGGTTTGCGCACGCGCTTTTCGGCGCTGTCGCCGGCGTCGGGGGTCTGGTCGGACAAGCAGGAATTCCTCGCTAAGCGGCGAGCGCCCGCCATGGGGCGAGCGGGACGTCAGGGACGTGATGATCGAGAAGGGTGCGGCGCCGGGCGGCGGGACGGTGGTCTGTCGCGCCGGTCAACGGGTACGCCGGTGGCGGGAAACTAGCACTGCCGGTGGCCGGCAGCAAGCGGGGACGTGAACGGCAGGGGGTTGGCAGGCGTCGCTGGGAACGACCCGGGACGGCTGCGTGCCCCGGGGAACCCGTAGCGGGCGAGGGCGCAGGTGCGCACCCGCCCTGCCGATTCAGGCGATCGCCTTGTCCAGCATCTGGCTCAGCTGGGCCTTGCCGACCGCGCCGATCTGGGTGGCCTGGACCTGGCCGTCCTTGAACAGCAGCAGCATCGGGATCGAGCGCACGTGGTATTTCATGGCCGTGGTGCGGTTGTGGTCGACGTTGACCTTGGCAATCTTGACCCGGCCGTCGTACGCCTCGGCCAGTTCGTCCAGGGCCGGTGCGATCATCTTGCAGGGCCCGCACCACTCGGCCCAGAAATCGACCAGGACGGGTTCGGAGGACTGCAGCACGGCGCTGTCGAAATCGGCATCGCCGACATGCATCACTTTCTCGCTCACGGGAGGCTCCTGCGGTGCGGTTCTGGGGTGGCGGGTCGGCCGCGGCGACCGCCCGGCGCGGGGCCGGACGTGCCAGTGCGCTAAACTGGGGCGTTTCGCGGGGCCCTCAAGGCGCCGCGCCTGCGGTCAGGACGCAACTGGCCGACCCCCGGCAGTCTGCGTGGCCCGTGCCGGCCGTGCAAGCGCCCACCACTGCGCGCCACCGCGCGCCGGATACCTGAACCGCATGAGCGACAAACCCCTGACCGACATCACGTTCGACTCGTTCGAACTGCACCCCACCCTGCTGGCCGGCCTGGAGGCCGCCGGCTTTACCCGCTGCACCCCGATCCAGGCCATGACCCTGCCGGTGGCGCTCAAGGGCGGCGACGTCGCCGGCCAGGCGCAGACCGGCACCGGCAAGACGCTCGCCTTCCTGGTCGCGGTGATGAACCGCCTGCTGACGCAGCCGGCGCTGGCCGAGCGCAAGCCCGAAGACCCGCGCGCCCTGATCCTGGCGCCGACGCGCGAGCTGGCGATCCAGATCCACAAGGACGCGGTGAAGTTCGGCGCCGACCTCGGCCTGAAGTTCGCGCTCGTCTACGGCGGCGTCGACTACGACAAGCAGCGCGCGCTGCTGCAGGAAGGCGCCGACGTCATCATCGCCACGCCCGGACGCCTGATCGACTACGTCAAGCAGCACAAGGTCGTGTCGCTGCACGCCTGCGAGATGTGCGTGCTGGACGAGGCCGATCGCATGTTCGACCTGGGCTTCATCAAGGACATCCGCTTCCTGCTGCGCCGGATGCCGGCGCGCACCACGCGCCAGACGCTGCTGTTCTCGGCCACCCTCAGCCACCGCGTGCTGGAGCTGGCCTACGAGCACATGAACGAGCCGCAGAAGCTGGTGGTCGAAACCGAGACCATCACCGCGTCGCGTGTGCGCCAGAAGCTGTACTACCCCGCGGACGAGGAAAAGCTGCCGCTGCTGCTGGGCCTGCTGTCGCGCAGCGAGGGCGCACGCACCATGGTGTTCGTCAACACCAAGGCGTTCGTGGAGCGCGTGGCGCGGTCGCTGGAGCGTGCCGGCTACCGCGTCGGCGTGCTGAGCGGCGACGTGCCGCAGAAGAAGCGCGAGTCGCTGCTGAAGAAGTTCCAGGCCGGCCAGCTGGAGATCCTGGTGGCGACCGACGTCGCCGCGCGAGGCCTGCACATCGACGGCGTCAGCCACGTCTACAACTACGACCTGCCGTTCGACGCCGAGGACTACGTGCACCGCATCGGCCGCACCGCGCGCCTGGGCGCCGAGGGCGATGCGATCAGCTTTGCTTGCGAGCGCTACGCGATGGGCCTGCCGGACATCGAGGCCTACATCGACCAGAAGCTGCCGTCCGAGCCGGTCACCGCCGAGCTGCTGAAGGCGCTGCCGCGCACCCCGCGCGCCGTGCCCGAGGGCAGCGAGGGCGACGACTCCGAGAGCATCGGCGAAATCTTCAAGGAAGCCCGCGAGCAGCGCGCGGCCGACGAGGAACGTCGCGGCGGTGGGCGTCGTGGCCCCGGCGGAAGTGCCGGCGGTCGTGGCCGCAGCGGCGAGCGCCGCAGTGAGGGCGGTGCGCCGCGTCCGCGTCGTCCGCGCCGCGACGAAGGCGCTACCGCTGCGGCCGCCGGTGCCGAGACGGGTGTCGCCGAAGCCCGCGCGCCGCGTCCGCAGACCGCGGTCACGGCGCCCGATGCCGCGCCTGCAACAGGCGACGACGCCGCGCGTCCGCCGCGCAAGCGCCGCCGCCGCCGCGGTGGCCGCAAGCTGGCCGAGGGCGAGGCGGCGACGCCTGCAGCAGCCGGCAACGCCGCGCCTGCAACCGCACCGGCCCCGCGCCGGTCCGGCCCGACCCAGGTCAACGCCCGCAAGGCGCAGGCCGGGGCGCCGGCCGCACCGACCCCGCCCGGCGACAAGCCCGGTTTGCTGGGTCGCATCGGCCGCGGACTGAAGTCGCTGGTGACCCGCGCGCCGCGCTCGCAGCACTGACGCGGGGCCGCCGCGGCGGCCCTCGCGCGCCTGACGGCCGGTCGATGCCATCGACCGGCCGTATACGTTTCCAGGGAACGGATTTCTCCATCGCACCGGCAAGGCATCGGCGCGCGTTTCCATCTGCGATACTCGCCGCTCCCCGATGCCGGACCGCCCACCGTCCATGCCCGTCCTTCGCTTTGACAACGTCAGCAAGCAGTACGCCGGCGGCCGCACGGCCCTGAGCGAGGTGACGTTCGAAGTCGACACCGGCGAGATGCTGTTCGTGACCGGGCACTCCGGCGCCGGCAAGAGCACCCTGCTCAAGCTGATCCACCTCTCCGAGCGCGCCAGCCGCGGCACGGTGCTGTTCAACGAGCGCAACCTGCGCAATGTGCGGGGCCGCCAGGTCGCCATGCACCGGCGCGAGGTCGGCGTCGTGTTCCAGGACCACCGCCTGCTGGCCGATCGCAGCGTCGCCGACAACGTCGGGCTGCCGCTGCTGCTGCGCGGCACCGCCCGCGCGGAGATCGGCAAGCGCGTGCGCGTGGCACTGGAGAAGGTCGCGCTGGCCGACCGCGGCGACGCGCTGCCGACGCAACTGTCGGCGGGGGAACAGCAGCGCGTCGGCATCGCGCGCGCGCTGGTCACCGAACCGCGCCTGCTGGTGGCCGACGAACCCACGGGCAACCTCGACCCCACCCTGTCGGCCGAGATCCTGGCGCTGCTGGAGGCGCTGCCCGAGCGTGGCACCAGCGTGCTGGTCGCCAGCCACGACCTGGCGCTGGTCAAGCGCATGCGCAAGCGCGTGCTGGTGCTGGGCGACGGCCGCTTGCTGGACGACATCCGCCCGGAGGACCTGGCGGAATGACCGCAACGGCCACCCAAAAGGTCGCGCCGCGCAGCCGTTCCCGCGTCGGCGCATGGCTGGACCACCACGCCTACAGTTTCGTGGCCAGCATTGGCCGCATGCTGGGCAAGCCCTGGGCAACACTGCTCACCGTGGGCGTGATGGCAGTGGCACTGGCATTGCCGCTGGGCCTGTGGGGCGCACTGTCCAATGTCGAGCGGCTGGCGGGCGACGTACGCCAGTCGCGCCAGGTCAGCGTGTTCCTGAAACAGGACGTCGAAGCCGGGCGCGCCACGGCACTGGCCGACACGCTGCGTGCCGACGCGGATGTCGCGGCGGTCGAACTGCGCACGCCCGATGAGGGCCTGGCCGAGTTGCGCGAGCGCGGCGGACTGGGTGAGGCGGTGGACGCGCTGGAGGGCCTCGGCCTGGACGAGAACCCGCTGCCGCACCTGCTGCTGGTGACGCCGGCCGGCGACGAGCGCGTGCTCGCCGAGCGCCTGCAGTCGCTGCCCGAAGCCGATGTCGTCCAGCACGATGCGGCGTGGCGCGAGCGCCTGGACGGCTGGCTGCGCTTCGGCCTCCGGCTATCGGCCGTGCTGGCTGCGCTGCTGGGGCTGGGCGCGGTGCTGGTGGTCGGCAACACGGTGCGCCTGGATATCCAGCAGCGGCGCGACGAGATCGGCGTGCTGCAGTTGCTGGGCGCCACCGACGGCTTTATCCGGCGGCCGTTCCTGTACCTGGGGGCGTGGTACGGCCTGGCCGCGGGGGCGTTGGCCCTGGTGCTGCTGACCGTCACCCAGCTCGCGCTGCGTGCGCCATTGGCCGAACTGGCGGCCAGCTACGGCAGCGACTTCGCGCTGCGCGGGTTCGGGCCGCTGCACGTGCTGGCCATCGTGCTGGGCGCGGCCGCACTGGGCTGGCTGGGTGCGGGCCTCGTGACCGGCCATTACCTGCGCCAGACGCGCCCCACCGACACCTGAGCACCGCCGTGACCAACGAGACCTCCACGCTGCGCCATGTTGCCGCACCTGCCCCACGGGTGATGGTGGTGGACGGCAGCAAGCTGGTGCGCAAGCTGATCGGCGACGTGCTCCAGCGCGAGGTCGCCGACGTGGAGGTGGTGTCGTGCGGCAGCATCCGCGAGGCGCGCGACGCGCTGGACGCCGGACCCGTCGACCTCGTCACCACGTCCCTGTCGCTGCCCGATGGCGACGGCATCGCGCTGGCGCGCAGCGTGCGCGAGGCCGCCGGCCAGCGTTACGTCCCGATCATCGTGATCTCCGCCGACGCGCAGGCGCACCTGGAATCGCGCCGCTTCACCGAGGACGTCACCGACTACTTCGACAAGGCGCTGGGCCACACCGCGCTGGCCGCCTTCATCCGCGGGTACGTGCAGCCGCAGCCGATCCCCGGTGCGCGGGTGCTGTATGTCGAGGACAGCAAGGTGGTCGCGCTGGCGACCAAGCGCATGCTCGAGCGCCAGCAGCTCACCGTGCTGCACTTCGTCGGCGTCGAGGAAGCGCTCGAGTACCTGGAGCAGCACCGCCACCAGGACGACATCGGCACCGACCTGGTGCTGACCGACGTCTACCTGAAGGGCGAACTGGAGGGCAGCGACCTGCTCGACCGGCTGCGCAACGACTTCGGTTACGGCAAGCGCCGCCTGCCGGTGCTGGTGATGACCGGTGACGCCAACCCCGACAACCAGTCCAACCTGCTGCGCGCCGGCGCCAACGACCTGGTGCTGAAGCCGATCGAGGAGCGCTTGCTGGTCACCAAGACGCTGTTCCAGCTGCGGCTTTCCAAGCTGCCCTGAGCGCCGGGCGCCACGCGACGCTTCTGGCGACATGCCACCCGCCCGACCGACAAGGAGTTCCATCGATGGATCGCACCCAGGCCGAAACCGCCACGCAAGCGCTGCTTGATCCTGAACTGGAGGCACGCGAGTCCGACATGCATGCCAGGCAACGCCGGCAGGCACGTGCCCGCACGCAGCGCCGGCACGGGCTGTTCGCACTGGCCGGGTTTCTCCTCGCAGGCGGCATCGGCCTGTTCGTGTTCGAGCGCATCGGCGTGTACGGAATGATCGGCGCGTTCGCAGGCCTGCTGTGCGCGTACGCGTACGACCGGTTGCGGGGACTTCCCGGGTACTGATCTGCGTGGACAGCGACCGCATCCAGCTCGAAGCCTCCTGGAAGGCCCGTGTCGGCGACTACCTGCAGCGCGACGACATGCAGGCGCTGGCCGCGTACCTGCGCCAGCGCAAGGCCGACGGTGCGCGCATCTACCCGCCGGGTGCGGAGATCTTCGCCGCGTTCGAGGCCACGCCGTTCGATGCGGTGAAAGTGGTGGTGCTCGGCCAGGACCCGTACCACGGCGCCGGGCAGGC
This sequence comes from uncultured Lysobacterales bacterium, assembly GCA_946886865.1. The sequence continues at coordinate 19,229 of CAMPJI010000005.1, forward strand.
GCACGGGCTGTGTTTTTCGGTGCGCCCGGGCGTGGACGTGCCGCCGTCGCTGCTCAACATCTACAAGGAGCTGGAGCGCGACACCGGATTCGTCCGCCCGGACCACGGCTACCTGATGGACTGGGCGCGGCGTGGCGTGCTGCTGCTCAACAGCGTGCTGACGGTCGAGGCCGGCCAGGCCGGCAGCCACCAGGGCCGCGGCTGGGAAGGCTTCACCGACCATGTCGTGGACACGCTCAACCGCGAGCGCGAGGGGTTGGTGTTCCTGCTGTGGGGCAGCTACGCGCAGAAGAAGGGCGCGGTGATCGACACCGCCCGCCACCGCGTGCTCAAGGCGCCGCACCCGTCGCCGCTGTCGGCGCACCGCGGGTTCCTGGGTTGCGGGCATTTCTCAAAGGCCAACGAGTACCTGGCCCGCCGCGGGCTCAAGCCGATCGACTGGTCGCTGCCGCCCAAGGATGCCCTCGCCGTCGAGTGATGGGCTCGCGGTGGTCGGCAGCTTCTTGTAGGAGCGGCTTCAGCCGCGAACGCCACCTCATGGAAACCCCGCAAATTCACGATCGCGGCTGAAGCCGCTCCTGCAGGGGCGCGGGTGTGATCGGCGACCTGCCTATCCCAGCCCCTCGCGTCCGTGCGGCGCGTCCAGATCCTGCACCGGCCCGGCCGGGACGATGCGGCTCGGGTTGATCCAGTCGTGGCTGCGGTAGTAGTGGTTCTTGATGTGCTCGAAGTCGACCGTGTCGCGCACGCCGTCGTGCTGGTAGAGGTCGCGCAGGTACGCATGCAGCACGGGATACTCGGCCAGCTTGCGCAGGTTGCACTTGAAGTGGCCGTGGTAGACCGGGTCGAACCGCAGCAGCGTGGTGAACAGCCGCCAGTCGGCTTCGGTCAGCGCGTCGCCACACAGATAGCGTCTGGTGGTCAGGTGCGACTCCAGCCAGTCGAGCGTGTCGAACAGCGCCTTCACGGCGGCGTCGTACTTGTCCTGCGCGCTGGCGAAGCCGGCCTTGTACACGCCGTTGTTGACGGTGTCGTAGATGCGCGCGTTGTAGCCGTCGATCTCCTCGCGCAGCGCCTCCGGGTAGTAGTCGCCCGGCGAAGCGCCCACGCCGTCAAAGGCGGTGTTGAACATACGGATGATGTCGGCCGATTCGTTGCTGACGATCGTGTCGCGCCGCGTGTCCCAGAGCACGGGCACCGTGACACGGCCGGTCGCATGCGGATCGGCCCGGGTGTAGACCTCGTGCAGGCAGCGCGCGCCGTTGACCACGTCGGGCCGCGTGCCGGGCGCGTCGGCGAAGGTCCAGCCCTCGGCCCCCATGAACCAGTGCACCACGGAGAGGCCGATCATCCCCTGCAGCCCTTTGAGCTGCCGGAAGATCAGGGTCCGGTGCGCCCACGGGCACGCCAGCGACACGTACAGGTGGTACCGGCCGGGCTCGCCCTTGAACCCGCCATCGCCGGTGGGCCCGGGGGCGCCGTGCGGTGTCACCCAGTGCCGGAACCGGCTGGTCTCACGCTTGAAGGCGCCACCCGTGGACGCCGTGTCGTAGCCCTGGTCGGTCCAGGTTCCGTCGATCAGTCGCCCCATGCGTCACCTCCGCCTCCGCTCGGCCCGACGGGCCGGAAGGGGCCAGCCTGACGGCCGGCAGGGCGGCGCCACGTGAGGATTCACGGCGGCCTGACGAGGCCCACCGTCCCATGAATGCAACACTGCGGAACTTCGAGGCGTTTTAGCAGTCGAACCGACCCACTGCTAAACTCGACGCCATGACCCAGATCGCCCTCTCCCAGTCCCTGGTCGCCAACAACCTGCCGGTCCCCAGCCCGCTCGGGTCGCTGGACGCGTACATCAATGCCGTCCACCAGATCCCCGTGCTGAGTGCGGAGGATGAGCAGGCGCTCGCACGCCGCTTCCACGCCGACGAGGACCTCGACGCCGCCCGCGAACTGGTGCATTCGCACCTGCGTTTCGTGGTGCACGTCGCGCGCGGCTACAACGGCTACGGCCTGCCGCTGGGCGATCTCATCCAGGAAGGCAACATCGGCCTGATGAAGGCGGTCAAGCGCTTCGATCCCGACCAGGGCGTGCGCCTGGTGTCGTTCGCCGTGCACTGGATCCGTGCCGAGATGCACGAGTTCATCCTGAAGAACTGGCGCATCGTCAAGGTCGCCACCACCAAGGCGCAGCGCAAGCTGTTCTTCAACCTGCGCAGGAGCAAGAAGCGCCTGGGCTGGATGAACGCCGAGGAAGTGCGCACGGTGGCGCGCGACCTCAACGTGTCCGAGCGCGAGGTGCTGGAGATGGAATCGCGCCTGTCGGGCCGCGACATCGGGTTCGATGCGCCGGCCAGCGACGATGACGACCATGCGCCGCCGTCGCCCGCGGCCTACCTGCGTGCCGACAGCGAGGACCCCTCGCAGACGTACGAGCGCGAGGACGAGGAAGACAGCAAGCTGGCGCTGCTGCGCGAGGGCATGGCGGGGCTGGACGCGCGTTCACGCGACATCGTGATGCGCCGCTGGCTGGACGACGGCAACAAGGTCACCCTGCAGGAGCTGGCCGACGAGTACGGCGTGTCCGCCGAGCGCATCCGGCAGGTCGAGGCCAACGCGCTCAAGAAGATGCGGGCGTTGTTCGCCGCGTAATCTGAGTTGCCACTGCCCCAAGAAAAAGGCCCGGGAATCCCGGGCCTTTTTTCATGCCGCCGCCGGTGGAGCGGCTTACCAGACCACCTCGGCCATCGAGCAGTTCAGGCCCGAGCCGATGCCCAGCAGCGCCACGCGGTCGCCCTTCTTCAGGCGGCCCATCTCGCGCAGCTTGCTCAGCACGATCGGCACCGAGGCCGGGCCGATGTTGCCGTGCTCGTTGAAGATGGTCAGCACCTTCTTCGGGTCGATCCCGAAGGCCTTCACGAACGCCTGGGTGTGGACCTGGCTGACCTGGTGGATCACGAACTCGTCCAGTTCCTCGACCACCCAGCCCAGCGCCTGCTTGGCAGCGACGAAGGTCTTCTGCGCGAGCTTCAGTCCCTCGATCAGCAGCAGGCGGGTGTCGGTGACCATGCGGTCGAGGTTGCCGCGGCACAGCCCATTCCACTCCGTGGCCGCCCGCGTCACGCCACCGCGGTAGCGCGGCGCAGCGGGCACCAGTTCGGCGCGCGACATCACCATGGCCGCGGCGCCGCAGCCCAGCGTGAGCGTGGCCAGCTCGTTGCGGAACTGCTCTTCAGTGGCGTCCGGCGAGGTCAGGCGCTCGAGCGTCTTCTCGTACGCCAAATCCGCCGTTTCACCGTCCACCACCAGCGCGTACTCGATTTCACCGCGCTCGATCATGCGGGCGGCAATGTCCATGCCGTTGATGAAGGCCAGGCACGCGTTGGCGACGTCGAAGTTCTGGCAATGCTCGGACAGCCCGAGGTTGCCGCTGACGATGCTGGCCGTGGACGGCTCCAGGTAGTCGCGACTGACGGACGTGTTAACCAGCAGGCCGACCTTCGAGGCGTCGATGCCGGCGTCGTCCAGCGCCTTGCGGGCGGCGAGCGTGGCGGCGTCGGAGGCCAGCATCGGGCCGTCCCAGAGGCGGCGCGCGTGGATGCCGGCGATGTCCTTGAGCACGTCGGTGCGGATGCCCAGGCGGTCGAGCGTCGGCTTGAGCCGCGCGTTGATGTCGTCCGAGCTCAGGCGGCGCGGCGCGTCGATGTGGGCCAGGCCGGCGATGGCGACGTGTTGGAACAGCATGGGCGAGGGACCGGAATGCGGAAAACGCGCAAGAGTACCGCGTTGGCGCGGCGCGCGCATTAGCCGGGGTTGACGGCAAGGCCGCCGCCCGATGGGCGACGATGGCCGCATGATCGCCGCGCGGCGCTGCCCGGCGGTTCAGCCTTGCAGCGGGAAGGTCTCCGCACCCTCACGCGGGGCGCCCCGGACCGGGGTCAGCAGCGCGCTGGCGTTGCCGCAACGGTAGCCGGCGAAGCGCTGCTCGCCCTGCACCGGAGCGCCCAGTGGCTGGATCGTATCGGCGCCCATGCCCGGACCTTCGTTGCGCGCGAGGGTCTCCAGCTCCTCGCGCACCCGCAGCTCGTTTCGCTCATAGAACGCGACGCTGTCCTTCACCGACACCGCGATCTCGCCCCGTTTCTCGCAACCGGCGGGGACGCTGCCTGCCTGGATCACGCGCACCGCGCTGGCACCGGGCGCCATGTGCACCCAGGTGCAGGCGCTGGCGCTGGCGAGCAGCAACGTGGCAGCGGCAATGGCAAGGGATCGGATCATGGCGGTGCCCTACGGAACGGGATGGAGGATTGTCGCCGCATCGCGCCGGCTTGGGGCCGACGAGGGTGAATCCGGAGTGACTCGGGGCGGCATCGAAGCACTAATCAATGCAGGAGCGGCTTCAGTCGCGATCGACTGCGGTCCGGGCGCGTCGCCACGGGCCAGGCACCCGCGCGGCTGGGAACCACGTCGCTCCCATACCGTCGAACCGGAATCCGGATCGCGCCGGATCGCGGCTGAAGCCGCGCCTACAAAGGGCGTGTGGATCATTGCCCTTGAAGGCGCGCGCTCCGCCGGGTGGCGGCCCACCCGGCGGAGGCGTCGCTTACTTCGCGTCGCCGTCTTCCGTGCTGGCCGCGGCCGACGCCGCCACCGGACGGCCGTCGGCGTCCAGCACCTGCACCGTACCGAGGTCGAGCGAACGCACCGGCACCTCGATCTGGTCGAGGTCGCCCACCACCACCCAGGTCAGCGCATCCGGGTCGATCGTGGTGGCGGCCTGGGCGACCTGCGCCGGCGTCAGAGCTTCGATCTCCGCCTTGCGGCGCGCCACGTAGTCGTCCGGACGGTCGTAGCGGACCATGCTGCTGATCGTGCCGCGCACCGCGCTGCCGGTTTCATACGCACCGGGCAGGCTGCGGATCTCGTTGGCGCGGACCTTGGCGACCTCCTCCTCTGTCGGCGGCGTGGTGCCGGCGGCGTACTCGGTGATCTCGCGCTTGAGCTCGGCCATCGACTCGGCGGTCTTGTCGATCTGCACCGGCGCGAACGCCAGCCACGGACGCTGGCCCAGCGCGTCGGGCGCGAAGCTGTACGACCCGTACGCCCAGTGCTTGTCCTCGCGCAGGTTCATGTTGAGGCGCGAGCTGAACTGGCCGCCGAGCACGGTGTTGGCGAACTCGAATTCCGTGGCGTCATCCGAGGCCGTGGAGGGCACCAGCTGGCCGACGAAGATGTTGGCCTGCACGGCGCCCGGCTGGTCGATCAGGAACACACGCGGCGCGCTCGGACGCTCGACGTCGACGACCTCGCCGGTGGTGGCCGGGTTGCCTTCGCCCGTCCAGTCGCCCAGGTGTTTCTCGAGCAACGGCACGATCTCGTTCAGGGTGGTGTCGCCGACCACGACCAGCGTCGCGTTCTCCGGTCGCACCCAGGTGCGGTGGTAGGCCAGCAGGTCGTCACGCGTGAGCGAGGCGATCGACGCCTCGGTGCCCGAGCCGCTGAACGGCATGGCGTAGGCGTGGCCTTCGCCGTACAGCAGCGGTGGCATCACGCGCAGCGCGGCGGAATTGGGCCGCGCCTTTTCCTGCTTGATGCCGGCGATCCAGGTCGCCTTGACACGCTCGATCTCCGCTTCGGAGAAGGTCGGGCGGCGCAGCATGTCGGCGAACAGGGCCAGCGAGGGATCCACCTGGTCCTTGAGCGCGGACAGGTAGGCGCTGCCGCCGTCCAGCGACGCGCCCGCGCCCAGTTCGGCGCCCAGCGCTTCGGCGCGGCCGGCGAACTCGAGGGCGCTGTAGTCCGCCGCGCCCTCGTCGAGCATGCTCATCGCGAAGCTCGAGGTGCCCAGCTTGTGTCCGCCCAGGGCATCGGCCTTGTAGCCGCCGTCCAGCAGCAAGCTCATCTGGACCACCGGCACGGCATTGCGCTCGGCCAGGATGACCTGGGTGCCGTTGCTGAGCGTGGCGCGCTGCAGCTCCGGGAACTTCAGCTCCGGGAACTCTTCGGGCATCGGCGGGCCCGCGCTGCGGTCCACCGTCGATTCGGTGGTGGCGTACCTGGCATCCACTGCCGGGAGTGCCAGCGGCGCCGGGTCCACGGCCTCGTCCTCGGCCAGCGGGGTGCGCTCGCCGGGCTGCACGACCAGCGTGTGGTCGCCATCGCCCAGCCATTCGCGACCCGCGGCCTGCAGTTGTGCCGGCGTCACGGCGGCGACGTTGTCGAGCGTCGCGCGGAAGCAGCCCGGGTCGTCGGCGTAGATCTCGCATGCGGCCAGCGCGTCGGCCTTGCCGCCAAAGCCGCCGATGCGCTCGATGCCGCGGATGAAGCCGGCGCGGATCACGGTCTTGGCCTGCGCGACCTCCTCGGCCGTCGGGCCCTCGGCGAGCAGCTGTTCGAGCTCCTCGTCGACGATCGCCTCGACCTTGGCCGGGTCGACGCCGTCCTTGACCGTGGCCACCACCAGGAAGTTGGAGCCCAGTTGCGACTCGCTGACCGCAGCGCTGACGCTGTCGACCAGCTTGTCCTCGTGCACCAGCCGCTTCTCGAGGCGCGAGGTGTCGCTGCCACCGAGCACGCGTGCCAGCACGTGCAGGCGGTCGATGTCGACGGTGTTGGTGGGTGCGACGTTCCAGGCGCGGTAGATGCGCGCCTGCGGCACGTTGTCCTGCATCACCTCACGCGTGTCGGCCGGGCGTTTGGCCACGTCGACCGCCGGCTGCGCCATGTCCGGGCCGGCCGGGATGTGACCGAAGTACTGGGCGACCTTCTCCCTGGCGGTGGCGACGTCGATGTCGCCAGCCAGCACCAGCACCGCGTTGTTGGGGCCGTACCACGCGCGGAACCAGGTCTTGACGTCCTCGAGCGAGGCCGCGTTGAGGTCGGCCATCGAGCCGATCACGCTGTGGTGGTAGGGGTGCCCGTCCGGATACAGCGCCTCGTTGAGCTTGGTCCAGACCTGGCCGTAGGGCTGGTTCTCGCCCTGGCGCTTTTCGTTCTGCACCACGCCGCGCTGCTCGTCGAGCGTCTTCTGGTCGATCGCGCCGAGCATGTGGCCCATGCGGTCGGACTCCATCCACAGCGCCAGGTCGAGCGCGGTGGTGGGCACGTTCTGGAAGTAGTTGGTGCGGTCGGTGTTGGTGGTGCCGTTCATGTCGGTGGCACCGACCAGCTCGAACGGCGTGAAGTACTCGCCGCGGTAGTTCTCGGTGCCGTTGAACATCAGGTGTTCGAACAGGTGCGCGAAACCGGTGCGGCCGCGCGGCTCGTCCTTGCTGCCCACGTGGTACCAGAGGTTGACCGCGACGACCGGCGCCTTGCGGTCGGTGTGGACGATCACCTTCAGCCCGTTGGGCAGGGTGAACTCCTCGTAGGCGATGTCGACTTCGGCCTGCTGTGCGTGCGCCGGCGCGGCGGTGAACGCCAGCGCGCCGGTGGCGGCGGCAATGGCGAGGGCGAGGACGGCGGCACGGGGCCTGGCAACGTGGGACATGTGCACTCCTGTGGCGGATCGGGCCGGCCTGCCTGGCCGGCGTGGTGTGTGGCCCGGGCGGGCCGCACGGAACGTATTGGCCGGCCATCCTAGCCACCCGTGCGGCGGGGTGCACATGGGCCACAAGTCCGGGGCGGCTGCATCCGCCGCTCGGCCCGGGGCGTATCTGGGTCAGGTTCCCGCCGGCGGTGGTCGCATGTCGAAGCGTTCCTGCGTGCTCCCGCTGGTCCTGGCCGTTGCGTGCGCTCCCGCCCATTCGGCGCTGCGCAGCGTCCAGGCCGAGGCACGCGACCCCGCCAGCGGGGACCTCCTGTACCGCGAGCACCACCTGGTCCGTCGCGCCGGCGGCAGCCCGGTCGAACGACTGGTGCTGTATCGCTGCCCCGACGGCACCGCCTTCGCCCGCAAGCAGGTGGATTACCGCGCCTCGGGCCTCGCCCCGGCGTTCTCGCTGGTCGATGCGCGCGACGGTTACCGCGAAGGCCTGCGCCGCGAGAACGGCCACACCCTGACCTGGGGAGGCAGCACCCCGCGTGCCGCGGCCCGGCCGCTGGACGCGTCCGGCCATGCACTGGTCGCAGACGCGGGATTCGACGAGTTCCTCAGAAGCCGCTGGCCGCTGTTGCTGTCGGGCGGCTCGCCGACGCTGGCCTTCGTGGTGCCGTCACTGGGCCGCAGCCTGGCGTTCAAGGTCAAGCGGACCGGGGCGGGCATGCTGGACGGCGAGGCCGTCGAGCATTTCCGGCTGGAGCTCGACGGCCTGCTCGGGTGGGTCGGGCCGAGCATGGAGGTCGTGTACGCCGCCGGGAGCCGCCGGTTGCGGCGGTTCGAGGGCCTGACCAACCTGCGCGACGACCGCGGCGATCACGTGCGTGCCCGCATCGACTTCCCGGCCGATGCCCGCCCGGCCGAAGAAGCGGCATGGCAGGCCGGGCTGCGCGAACCGCTGGGCGATTGCCGCCTCGGCGGCTGAACCGGACCGCGGCGCCGGCTGCGTACACTCGCCCGACGGTCACGTGACCGGATGGGAGGCCTGTCCATGACGACTGCACGCCACTGCCTGGTCACCGGCGCCAACCGCGGCCTCGGTCTGGAATTCGTCCGCCAACTGCTGGCCGCCGGCGACCGCGTGATCGCCACCTGCCGCCATCCCGGGCGCGCCAATGCCCTCAACACGCTGACCGGCGAGCACCCCGGCCGCTTGCACGTGCTGCCGCTGGACCTGGCCGAACCGCGCTCGCATGCCGAACTCGCGCGCGAACTGCCGCTGGTGCTGGGCGACGACGGCCGGCTGGACCTGCTGGTCAACAACGCCGGCGTCCTGCATTCGGGCGAGCGCTTCGGCCACATCGAGCCGGCGCAGTTGCACGACAGCCTGCGCGTCAACGCCGCCGGCCCGTTCCTGCTAACGCAGGCGCTGGCGCCGCTGCTGGCCGACGGTGGGGCGGGACGTGGCGGGGCGGTTGTGGTGAACCTGTCCTCGCGGCTGGGCTCGATCGCCGGCGTGGACGGGTTCAACACGCCCACCTACGCGATGTCCAAGGCCGCGCTGAACATGGCCACCGTGCTGCTGGCGCAGGCGCTGGCCGATCGCGGCATCACGGTGCTCGCGGTGTCCCCCGGGTGGGTGCGCACCGACATGGGCGGCACGGACGCGCCGCTGGAAGCCCCGGTTTCGGTGGCGGGCCTGCTGGAACAGGCCCGCCAGGCGACGCCCGCCGACAGCGGCCGCTTCATCGACTACCGCGGCGAGGCGATCGACTGGTAGGGTCGCGCGCCGCGCCACGCTCCCGGCCCTCCACATGCTCGACGTCATCCTCTACCAGCCCGAGATTCCGCCCAACACCGGCAACGTCATCCGCCTGTGCGCCAACACCGGAGCGCGCCTTCACCTGGTGCGGCCGCTGGGGTTCGAGCTGGAGGACCGGCAGTTGCGTCGCGCGGGGCTGGACTACCACGAGTACGCCACCCTCAGCGTTCACGACACCCTGGACGCAGCGCTGGCCGCGATCGCACCCCAGCGCCTGTTCGCGCTGAGCACGCGCGGACAGGTGCGCTACGACACCCCCGCCTATGGCCCCGGCGACGCGGTGCTGTTCGGCCCCGAAACCCGAGGCCTGCCTGGGTCCGTGCTGGACGACGTGCCCCCCGCGCACCGCCTGCGCCTGCCGATGCGGCCCGGCAACCGCAGCCTCAACCTGTCCAACGCCGTGGCCGTGGTGGTGTTCGAGGCGTGGCGGCAGCAGGGGTTCGAGGGCGGCACCTGACCGGGGCGAATGAAGCGGACCGCCACGACCATGAACGGGACGTGTAAGTTCCTGCACTGCGCAGTTCAGTATTAAGGCTTCGTTGAAAGTTCCTCCGGATACTGGCGCGACCGGTCTCCAGCCGGCCGCCATTCGGCCACTGGACGGCAGGGCCCGCAGAAGGCCCGCCCACCGGCCCCTGAATCCGAAAAATCAAGAGAGGCCCCGATGAAGCGTTCTCCCGCCCTGACCAAGCTTGCCGCCCTCACCCTGCTGGCCGCGCTGCCGCTGGCCGCCACGGCCGCCGAAGGCGTCTCCTACAACTACGTGGAAGGTGGCTACGCCGGCACCGAGACCGACGGCGGCGACGCCGACGGCTGGGCCGTGAACGGCTCCGGCGCGATCGCCCCCAACTTCCACCTGTTCGGCGGCTACAGCAACCAGGAAATCGACGACACCAACATCGACTTCGACCAGTGGCGCGTCGGTGTCGGCTACAACCACGAGGTCAGCCCGCGTGCCGACCTGGTCACCCGCGTGGCGTACGAGAAGTTCGATGCCGGCCGCGACATCCTCGGCAATGACCTCGACGCCGACGGTTGGAGCGTGGAAGCCGGCGTCCGTGGCGCACTTGCCCCGGCCCTGGAAGGCTACGCCATGGCGGGCTTCGAGGACGGCGAGGCCATCGGCGGCGGCGACCGCGATGGCGAGTTCTACGGCCGCCTCGGCGCCCAGGTGAAGTTCAACCCGATGTGGGGCATCAACGGCGATGTGAAGTTCATCGACGGCGATACCCAGTTCTTCGTCGGCCCGCGCATCACGTTCTGATCGCACCGGCACCGCAGCACGACATCGCGATCTCTCTCTCCCCCGGTCGGTCTCCCCCGACTGTCGCGATGCGAAGCCCGGCTCCGGCCGGGCTTCTTCTTTGTCCGGACGCCGGATCCAGCCGTACGGTTCGGAGGTCCCGGCGGCGGCGCCATGAAAAAGCCCGGCGTGCGCCGGGCTTTTTCTATTCGAACAACCCGTGCGGGTATTCGGGCTTCTGTTCGCGCGCCAGCAACTGGCGCAACCCGTCTGTCGGGGTGATGTCGCCATGGAGCACCGACTGGACGGCGCTGGAGATCGGCAACTCGATGCCGTGCCGGTGCGCCTGGCGCATCACCTCGTCGGCGGTCTGCACCGATTCGACCACCTGGCCGATGGCGCGAACGGCATCTTCGATGGACTGGCCACGACCCAGCGCCAGACCCAGACGGCGGTTGCGCGACAGGTCGCCGGTGCAGGTCAGCACCAGGTCGCCCAGGCCGGCCAGCCCCATCAGCGTCTCGGCCTTGCCGCCGATCGCCTGGTTGAGACGAAGCATCTCGTTGAGGCCCCGCGTGATCAGGCCGGCGCGGGCATTGAGCCCGAGGTCCATGCCGTCGGCGACGCCGGTGGCCACGGCCAGCACGTTCTTCATCGCCCCACCCAGCTCGGCGCCGAGCATGTCGTCACCGGTGTAGGCGCGGAACGCGGGGCCGTGCAGCACGTCGGCAACCGATTGCGCGAACGCGGGCGTGTCGGAATGCACCGTCAGCGCCGTCGGCAGGCCGGCAGCCACTTCCTTGGCGAAGGACGGCCCGGTGACGACGGCCAGCGGCACCCCGTCGCCCAGCACCTCGCCGGCGACCTCGTGCAGGAAGCGGCCACTGCCCGGCTCGAAGCCCTTGGTGGCCCAGGCTACGCCAGCCGCGGGGGGCCGGTGCGGCGCCAGTGCGCGAAGCGTCTCGGCAAACGCATGCGACGGCACCACCACCAGCACCAGCTCGGCGTCGCGCAGCGCCGCCGCCAGGTCGGTCGTGGCGCGCAGCGCGTCCGGCAGCGCCAGGTCGGGCAGGTATCGCGGGTTGCGGTGCTCGCGGTCGATGGCCGCCACGCAGTCGGCATCACGGCCCCACAGCGTAGTGGGGCACCCGTGGCGGGCGGTGAGGGCCGCGAGCGCGGTGCCCCACGAACCGGCACCGAGCACCGTCACGCGCGGTGGCGCGGCGGTGCCCGACCCGGTCCCGTCGTTCGGCACGACGGCCAAATCAGGCGTTGCCGGCGGCTTCGGTATCCGCCAGGCCGTTGTTCTGGCCCTGCTGCGCGGCGCGCTGACGCAGGCCCTCGGCGTAGAGCGCGTCGAAATTGATCGGCTGCAGCAGGAACGGCGGGAAGCCGCCGGACTGCACCAGCGTGCTGACCAGGTTGCGCGCGTACGGGTACAGCACGTTCGGGCAGTGGGTGCCGAGCATGCCGTCGAGGGTGGCGGCCTCGAAGCCCGTCAGGCCGAACACGCCCGCCTGCTTCACTTCCACCAGGTACAGCGGCTTGTCCTCGACCTTGCAGGTCAGGGTGATGCCCAGTACCACTTCGTAGGCGTTCTCGCCCAGGCGCTGCACGTTCTGGCTGAGGTTCATCTGCAGCTGCGGCTGCGCGGTCTCGTTGAACACCGCCGGGGCGCCGGGCACCTCGAAGGACACGTCCTTGGCATAGATCTTCTCGACCGTGAACGCCGGGCCGTTCTGGGCGGCGGTATCGGCGGGCGCAGCGGCGCCGTTGGCGGTTTCTTCGGACATGACTCGGAACTCCGGCTAAAAATCGATAAGTGGACGATTATGGCACGCACGTCTCGTGCGCCCGGGTCTCAGGCTTGGGGCGCGGCAGATCGAAACAAGGCCCGGCGCCGGCGGCCCGCCCCGTTCAGCCGCGGCCCTTGACCAGCGGCAGGTCGGCCTGCTGCCAGGCCTGGATGCCGCCATCGAGCCAGTACACGTGCTCGAAGCCGGCTTTCTTCAGGCGCTTGGCCGCCGCGGCCGACGCGTGCCCGGTGCGACACACGGCCACCACCGGGAGGGCCTTGGCGTGGGCCAGCAGCTTGCTTTCGGGGTCGAACTGGCTGGGCTGCACCGACCGGCTGCCGGCGATGTGGCCCTTCTGGAAGTCGTTGGTGGCCGAGAGGTCGACCACCAGCGCGTTCTCGCGGTTGATCAGCCCGGTCAGCTCGGCCGGCCGCAGGCCCTTGTAGCCCCGGAACAGCCGTGCAATTTCCGTGTAGACGATCGCGACCGTCAGGCCCGCCAGCGCCATCGACAGATAGGGGTGGCGCCCGGCAAAGGCGAGCAGTTCTTCGAGGGTCACGGCATCACGGCGTCGGCAAGGGGGCCGGGATTGTGGCCCAGCGCCGGTGGCGGCGCAAAAGCACCGGTCATTCCCCGTCCCACAGGTCCGGCATGCCCGAGGTCAGCCACCAGGTCTTGCTCGGTTCGTCCCACCGCCATTGCTCGCGGTAGCGCACGGTGCGTTCGGTCATCGTGTGCCTGTTGACCACGCCGATCTCGATGTCGCGCACGGCGGTGCCGGCCTCCATGTCCTGGCTGGCGCCGATGTCGCGGTAATGCGAGATCTGCACCTGCTCGTAGCGGGCCAGCTCGACATCGGTCAGCGCTTGCTCTTCCCGCTTGAGCGGGTCGATCAGGTTCATCGCGCCCTCGAAATCGCCCCACCGGATGGCGCCGGACCATGCGTACTGGTTACGGTTCAACAGGTCCTGCTCGCTGGTCATGCTGGCGCAGCCGGCCAACAGCGAAACGAGAACGAGCAGCAGCAGCGACTGGATCCAACGCATCGGACTCTCCTGGAGGGCGGCCCCGGCTACGGGCTGAAGGCCGCGAAGGTAGCAGGCTACGGCGCTGCGTGGCCGGGATCGCGGACGATCGCCACGTAGCGGGCGGTGAACTCGGTGGCGATGCCGCCCTCGGGCAGCCCGGCCCACGCGCGTAGGCCGATGCGGGCCCGGCCGCGCTGGCGCAGCGTCGCGGTGAATGCCGACCAGTCGGCGTCGGTATCGCCCTCGGCCGTTACGTCGAGGTCGCCGAACAGCGGCGCCAGGTACCGCACCTGGCTGTCGGCCACGTACACATCCGCATCCAGTCCGGCCTCCTCGATCCGCAGCGTGACCAGCCCCCACGAGGCCAGGGTCATCATCGACGCCAGGCTGCCGCCGAACGCGCACCCCTTGTCGTTGACGTGCGCCGACAGGGGCGCGTGCAGCCGCAGGCGCTCGCCGTCGAAGCCGGCGACACGCAGCTGCAGGGCCGCGACCGGCGGCATCGACTGGTAGTGGTGGTCGAGTCGGGTGAGGACGTCGTCGGCCATGGAGGCACCGTGTGGGTGGGGACCCCATTCTTGCAGCAGGACGCGTGCGGCCGGAACCGCCGGCCCGTGCGACACCGAGGGGAATACGTCGCCCTGTTCGGTCCGTCCGCCGCATGGCACGCTGCCACGATGCAATCGCCGACATCCCGATGGACGCTGGTTTCGTTGCGCCCGCGCGGCGGCCACGACGGCCTGCGCCGCGCGGCCGCGCGCCATGGTGGGGGTCTGATCGCGCTGTCGCCGTGGCGGCTGCAGGACCGCGACGACCCGTCCAGCCGCGCGGCCCTGCAGCGCGCGCTGTCGGCGGATACCGTGGTGTTCACCAGCCCGGCCGCGGTGCGCGCGGCGGCGCGGTTGCAGGCGTTGCCGCCGGTGGTGGCCTGCGCGGTCGGCAGCGGCACGGCGGCGGCCTTGCGGCGCGCGGGCGTGGCCGACGTCCACACCCCGGCACGGATGGACACCGAAGGCCTGCTCGCCCTGCCGCAACTGGCGGCAGGCACGGCCGGCCGCGTCGGGCTGGTCACCGCGCCCGGCGGGCGCGGCATGCTGCAGCCGGCGCTGGAGCGACGCGGGATCGAAGTGCGACGCGCCGACGTCTACGCGCGCATGCCCGTGGCCCTGCCACCGCGTGCCGTCGAAGCATTGCGAGATGCCCCCCAGCCGCTGGTGCTGGCGCTCACCAGCGGCGAGGCGTTGCAGCGGGTGTTCGGGGCGCTGCCTGGGGATGCGCTCGACGTCCTGTACTCGGCGACGGTCATCGCCGCCAGCGAGCGCCTGGCGGCCATCGCGCACGAAGCGGGGTTCGAGCGCGTGCGCATCGCCCGCAGCCCCCGTCCTGCCGATCTCGTGGCCGCCGCTCGCGAGCCGTGTGGAGACCCCGTTCCGGTAGCATGAGCAGTCCCCCGATCGCGCCACGCCCGTGTCCGCCACACCTCCCTCCGCATCGCCCTCCCCGACCCCTGTGCCGCGCCGCGCCGGCTGGCCCTGGTGGCTGCTGTTCGCGCTGCTGGTTCTGGCCGCCTGGCGGGGATGGGCGTGGTGGGAGGCGCGCGATGTGCCAGCCCCCTCGCCGGCGGCCGACGTGCGCATCGAAGCGCTTAACGACCGCATCAGCGCCTTGCGCGGCGACCTGCGCGCGCAAGCCCAGCGGATCCAGCAGGCCGATGCGACCAACCGCGTGCTGCGCGATGAGCTGCTCGGCATGGGCCAGCGGGCGGCGCTGATCGAAGACAGCATTGCGCGCTGGTCCGACCCGGACCGGCATGGCGCACAGGCGCTGCGGCTGGATGAAGCCGAACTGCTGCTGGGCATGGGCCAGCAGCGGCTGCTGATCGCCGGCGACCTCGACGGCGCGCAGCGGGCGTATGCGCTGGCCGGTGGCGTGCTGGCCGGGGTCGACGACCCGGCCTTCCTCAGCCTGCGCCAGGCGCTGGTACAGGAGCGCGCTGCACTGGATGAACTGGGCGAGGATCCGCGCGTGCGGGCCCTTGCGCGGCTGCAGGCGTTCACCCGTGCGCTGGACCGGCCCGCCGATGCCGCACCGGCCACGCCCGCGGCTGCCGATGCGCCGTGGTGGCGACGCGCGTTCTCGACGGTGTTCGACATCCAACCGCGCCACCGCAGCCTGGCCGTCCGCCCGGCCGACCGCGGCGACGCCATGGCCGGCCTTCAACTGGAGCTGACACTGGCGCGCGCCGCCGCCGAGCGCCGCGACCGCGACGCGTGGCGGTCCGCTCTGGGCCGCGCCGACGCGTGGCTGCAACGGCTTTGGGCACCTTCGCCCGCGCTGAAGGCGCGGCGCGACACGCTGGCCGCACTCGCCGCGCTGCCCCTTTCACCGGAGCTTGCAACGCTGGGCAGCACACTCGAGCAACTACGTCAGTTGCGCAGCGTGCGCCAGGAGCCCTGATGAACCTTTTCCGCAGCCTGTTGTTCTGGATCGTGCTGGCGCTGGTCGGTGCGCTCGTGGCGCAGCTGCTGGCACAGGATCCGGGGCTGGTCGTGGTCAGCTACAACGACTGGACCTACGAGAAGTCGCTCGCCTACAGCCTGGTGCTGGTGCTCGCCGGCGTGCTCGCCGTCTGGCTGGTCTGGAAGCTGCTGACCACGCCATTCGTGATGCTGCGCCGCCGGCGCAAGAAGGCCGCACGCGCACGCCTCATCGAAGGCCTGGAGGCCTCGCATCTGGGCCATTGGAGCCGCGCGGAAAAGGCCTTGGCGCAGACCGACGACGATGAGATCGGCGCGGTCGGGCACGTCGCCGCCGCGCGCGCCGCCGCCGCCCGCGGGGACGCCACGCTCGCGCAGCAGCACCTGGACGCACTGGCCTCGCGCCATCCCACCGCACGTGCCGTCGCGCAGGCCGAGCTGGCGCTGGCCGATGGCCGTCCCGCTGACGCGCTGAGCGCGCTGGACGCGCCGAATGCGCAGCCGCTGCCACCGCGGGGCCTCGCGCTGCGCGCCGAAGCGCTGTCGAAGCTAGGCCGCGCCGGCGACGCCTACGGGCTGCTGGGCGCGCTGCGCCAGCAGGAGGCGTGGCCGAAGGCCCGCCTCGACAGTGCCGAGGCGCAGTGGGCCGAAGCCGGCCTGCGCGAGGCGGGCGATGCCAATGTCCTGGCCGACCGCTGGGAGGCCCTGCCCAAGCCGCTGCGTGCGCATCCCGCCATCGTCGCCGCCTACGCCGAGCGCGCCGCCGCGCTGCGTTGGGAAGAGGCGGCGGCCAGCAGCATCGAACATGCGCTGGACACGCAGTGGGACGAGGGCCTTGCCGGCCTCTACGGCCGGTTGCCGATCGGCCGGCTGGACGCGCGTCGGGAGCATGCCGAGCGCTGGCTTCACGCGCACCCGGCCAGCCCGGCCCTGCTGGTGACGCTGGCGCGACTGGCCCGCGCGCAGGGCCAGTGGTCGCAGGCGGAAACCTACCTGCACCGTGCACTCGCGCAGGGCGCCAACAGCGAGGCGTGGGAAGAGCTCGGCCACGGCTTCGCCCAGCACGGCGACGAGGCGCTCGCGCGGCACAGCTATGCGAATGCCCTGCGCGCCTCGCGCGGGGAAACGATCATCGAACTGCCGGGCCGCGACGTGCGCGCCCGCATCTACGACGAAGCCGTCACCGAGGACCGCGATGCGCACGGCATGCCGCGGCTTCGCGAGCAGTGACGGGCGAATCGGACCGGATCTAGCGCCGCCTGACCGGGCATCCCGAGCGATCCCTCCGGCGAACGCCGGGACGCGGTTGGATCATCGTGTGCTGCGCCCGCGCGCGCCTCCGCATGTGGGCATAGCGGGCGACTTCGCACGCCATACGGCAACATCAGGCATGGCAGGCCGACGCCGCGTCATGGCCGCCGACACGCGGCGGACCGGATCGAATTCAAGCCAGCGTACCCAGCCCGGGAGCTCCGGGCACGGCGCGCTTACCGCTCCAGAATCGCCACCACGCCCATGCCGCCGGCGGTGCAGATCGACACCAGGCAGCGGCCACCACCGCGCTCCTTCAGCGCTTTCGCCGCTGCGGCGACGATACGCGCACCGGTGGCGGCGAACGGGTGCCCCGTCGCCAGGGACGAGCCGTTCGGGTTGATCTTCGCCGGATCGATGCGGCCCAGCGGCGCCGCCAGCCCGAGGCGGTTGCGGCAGTACTCCTCGCTCTCCCACGCGCGCAGCGTGCACAGCACCTGCGCGGCAAACGCCTCGTGGATCTCGTAGAGGTCGAAGTCCTGCAACGTGAGGCCGTTGCGCGCCAGCATCTCCGGCACCGCGACGGTCGGCGCCATCAGCAGGCCTTCGCCGTGGACGAAGTCGACCGCCGCCACCTGTGCGTCACGCAGGTAGCACAGCACCTCGTGGTCGTGCTGCCGGGCCCAGTCCTCGGAAGCCAGCAGGCAGGCCGACGCGCCATCAGTGAGCGGCGTGGAGTTGGCCGCGGTCAACGTGCCGCGGCCGGAGGTCCTGTCGAAGGCCGGCTTGAGTGACGCGAGCTTCTCGAGCGTCGAATCCGGACGCAGGATGTTGTCGCGCGAGACGCCGCGGAAGCTGACGACCAGGTCGTCGAGGAAGCCGCGCCCGTAGGCCGCAGCCAGCTTCTGGTGCGAGGCCAGTGCCCACTCGTCCTGCGAGTCGCGCGAGATGTTCCATTCCTTGGCCATGTCCTCGCAGTGCTGGCCCATGCTCTTGCCGGTGCGCGGCTCGGCCACTCCCGGGAACTCGGGCTTGAGCTCGCGCGGGGAGAACCCCTTGAACGCGGCCAGCTTGTCCTTCGGCGTCTTGCCGGCGGCGGCCTCCAGCAGCCGGCGGCGCAGCGACTTGCCGTACACGATCGGCACGTCGGAGGTGCTGTCGCTGCCGCCACCGATGCCCGACTCGATCTGCCCGACGGCGATCTTGTTGGCCACGGTGATGATCGAATCCAGCGAGGTGCCGCACGCACGCTGCAGCGTGATGCCCGGCGTCAGCGGCGACAGGCCCGACGACAACGCGGCCTCGCGGCCCAGGTTCCAGTCGCTGCTGTGCTTGATCACCGCGCCCATCGCGACTTCGCCCAGCTGCTGCCCGTGCAGGCCGAAGCGCTCGACCAGCGCACCCAGCGTGCGCACCGACATGCCCAGGTTGCCGACGTCCGCGTAGGCGGTGTTCTGGCGACAGAAGGGAATGCGGACGCCGCCGAGCACGGCGACGGGACGGGATTGACGCATCGGGTTCACCTCGGGGGACTGTGCGGGCCAGCATGCCCGCAACACCGTCGGGGCATAATGACGGCGAGTGTAGCGCCGGCCTCCCGCACGACCAAACGCCAGCGTATGCATGCCCGCAAGCCGTACCGCTCCTGCCTCCCGGATACTGTTGGGCCCATGACCGCACCTGCCGCCAATGACCCCGACACCGTGCGCGTACTGGGCGCACTCGCGCTGGAACTGCGCGGCGACGCCGCCGTGGCGCGCGACACGCTGGCATCGGGCGAGGTCGAGACACTCGGCGGCCTGGTCGCGCGTGACCTGGCCGCGCTGGTTCCGCAGTCGGCGCAGCTGGACCTGGTGACGGTTGGCGCGCACTACGACCCGGTCGAACTGCTGCGCCCGGGCTGGCCGCTGCACCGCGAACTCGACCAGCTCGCCGCGCGCGCGCCCGGCGTCGCCGGCGGCCGCGTGATCGCGTTCGGTGCGCACGACGGCCGCCTCCCCGGCGCGCTGGCGCCGTCCACCGACCACGCCGGCGGCCCGTTGCGGCTGGTGCCGTTCGTGCTGGGCGGCGATGCGGACGTCGCGTCGAAGGTGGGCGAAGCGTTCGAGCTTGAGTTGCTGGAGCGCGGCATGGCTGGAGCCGACACGGCGCTGGCCGCGCAGGCCGCCTTCGGGCTGCAAGTCGAACACGCGCGCTA
Organism: uncultured Lysobacterales bacterium; assembly: GCA_946886865.1. The sequence goes on from CAMPJI010000005.1 coordinate 38,517, forward strand.
CCTCACCGTGCACGACCTCGCCGCGATGACCGCGATGCAGTACGACCACGCCGGGCTGGCGCCGCTGTGGCCGCTGCTGGAGACGGCGCTGCTCGAACCCTCGGGCGAGGCGTGGGTCGACGTGCCGCCCGAACCGCTGCTGCGCTATGCCGACGGCGAAGCGCGCATGGCGCTGTTCTCACCGGCCGCGTGGCATGCCCGCTACGCGCCCGCCGAACCATGCGATACCGACGAATGCCGCGAGCGCCTGCAACGCCGCCACCAGCATTTCGAAGCGCGCCAGCGGCAGATCGCCGCGGTGCTGCGCGCGCACGCGGTGCCGGTCACGTTCGTGCATTGCGACCGGGACGCCGACTGCCGCGCGGCGCTGTGAGCCCTCGTCCGGCCGTCTAGGTCGGCGCCCGTTCGAACGTCTCCGCCAGCAGGCGATAGCCCGCATCGCGCATGCCGACGGACGCGTACGTGCGTCGGGCGGCGTCGTTCTCCTGCTCGACATACAGCCGGAGCCCGAGCACCCCGGGCACGGCGAGTGCCTGCTCACGCACGTGGCGGTAAAGGGCGGCGAACACGCCTCCGCGCCGGTGGGCCGGGTCGACATAGACGCTCTGGATCCACCACCACCAGCCGTTGCGCCAGTCGCTCCATTCGGTCGTCAGCATCAGCGTCCCCACCGGCTGGCCGAGCGTTTCGCGTCCGGCCAGCGGCAGGTCGTGCATTGCAACGAAGTAGCGGGCCTTGAGCGGATCGGCGATGCCGGCCTGGACGCCGGCCTGCACCGTGGCGGGATCCAGGCGCTTGTGTTCGGTTTCCCACGCCATGTCCACGGCCCAACCGGCCAGCAGCGGCGCATCGTCCGCCACCGCCGGTCGGACCCGCGGGGAGCGCAGCGCGCCCATCGCCGGACTCAGCCGGTGATCTCGATCACGCCGCAGGCGACGCGGTCGCCGGCATTGCCCGACGGCTGGCTGGTGTAGTCGTCGGCCTTCGCGTGCACGACCACGGCACGGCCGGCGACATCGTTGGCCGCGCCGCCACCCAGCGTGACGCCGTGCGCCTCGACATTGGCCTGCGCCACGCCTTCGCCGTTGGCCGACAGGTTGTCCATGTCGCCGCCGTGGTGGGCCGCGGTACCGGCACGGCCGTGCGGGTCGCTGCCCGGGTTGAAGTGCCCGCCCGCGCTGCTGGCGTCGGCGGCCGAGCAGTCGCCGGTCTCATGGATGTGGATGGCATGGGTGCCGCCGGCGGTGAGGCCGCCGATCTCCCCGGCGATGCGAACGCCGTCGGGCGTGGGCACGAGGTTGAGCGTGCCGCTGACCAGGCTGCCGGAGGCAGGTGCCAGCACCACGCGTGCGGACTTGGCGGTGGAGACGGCCGGCGCGGCCGGCTTGGCACGCGGCATGTCGGCGGTGGAGGACGGGCTGGACGCACAGCCGGCAACGGCGATGGCGCAGGCGGCGGCAAGCAGGGCGGTCTTCATGACGACTCCGTCGTATTCCGTGGTTGGGCCGCGCACGCTAGCCGACGGTGGGTTCAGCGCGGGTGAACCCGGCTGCCGACCCAGGCCACCGGGGTGACGGGACCCACGCGCACAACGGCGATCGCCCCCTTCTTTCGTCGGCAACGCCGCGGTTACCTGCGTCGCATGGGCTTGAGCTTGCGCGTCACGGTGTTGCGCCCCAGGCCGAGCCGCGCGGCCGCTTCGGCGCGGCGGCCGCCGGTGTGGTCCAGCGCGGCCTCCAGCAGGAGGCGTTCGACACGCGACACCACCTCACCATGCAACCCGCCCGCACCCGCCGCCAGTTGCGCGCGCACCCACGCGTCCAGGCGCGCTTCCCAGTCGTCTGCCGCCGCATGCGGTGCGTGCGCACCCAGCGCCGTATCCACGTCGCCGGCATCGAGCCGGTCGCCCTGCGCGAGCGCGGCCATGCGCCAGCACAGGTTCTCCAGTTCGCGCACGTTGCCGGGCCACGGGTGCGTGCGCAGCCGCGCCACGGCGGCGCGCGACAGGGCCTTCGCCGGCGCGTCGAACCGCTGCGCGGCCAGGGCAAGGAACCGTTCCGCCAGGCGCGGGATGTCGTCGCCGCGCTCGCGCAGCGGCGGCACGTGCAGGCGCACCACGTCCAGCCGGTGCAGCAGGTCCTCGCGGAAGCGGCCATCGGCGACGCGCGCCTGCAGGTCCTGGTGCGTCGCCGCGATCACGCGAACGTCGACGCGGATCAACTCGCGCCCGCCGACGCGGAAGAACTCGCCCTCGGCCAGCACGCGCAGCAACCGCGTCTGCAACGGCAGCGGCATGTCGCCGATCTCGTCCAGGAACAGCGTGCCGCCGTCGGCCTGTTCGAAGCGGCCGATATGCCGCCGCTGCGCACCGGTGAAGGCGCCCGCCTCGTGACCGAACAGCTCCGACTCCAGCAGCTCGGCGGGGATCGCCGCGGTGTTGAGCGCGACGAACGGCCGCTGCGCGCGGGGTGATTCGCGGTGCAGCGCGCGCGCCACCAGCTCCTTGCCGGTGCCCGTCTCGCCGGTCACCAGCACCGACAGCGGCGCCTGCGCCAGCCGGCCGATCGCGCGGAACAGCTGGCGCATCACCGGCGTATCGCCGACCAGCTGGTCGCCGGTGCCCGCCGCCTGCGTCGCGTCGGCGCCGGCATCGGCATCGGCGCTGTCATCGATGCGCTGCAGGGCGCGTTCGGCAAGCGCCACGGCTTCGTCCAGGTCGAAGGGCTTGGACAGGAATTCGTGCGCGCCACCGCGGAACGCGCCGGCGGTGCTGGCGACGTCGGTGTAGGCGCTCATCACCACCACCGGCAGCGAAGGCAGCCGCTGCTTCAGCTTTTCCAGCAGCACCAGCCCGTCGTCGCCAGGCATGCGCACGTCGGTGAACAGCAGTGCCGGCGGCTCGCGCGCCTCCAGCGCGTCCAGCGCGTCCCCGGCGTTCTCGAACACGTCCACCGCGTAGCCCGCCTGCCGCAGGGCCGCGCTGAGCACGAAGCGGATGCTGCGGTCGTCGTCGACGATCCAGACCTGTCGCGTCACGGGGCGGCTCCGGTGGTGTCGGCCGGCGCGGCCGGCATCGGCAGCAACACGGTGAACACGGTATGCCCGGGCCGCGACCGGTACGCCAGGGAGCCGCGGTGTTCGCGTGCCACCTGCTGCGCCAGCGCCAGCCCGAGGCCGCTGCCTTCGGCGCGGCCCGAGACCAGCGGCAGGAACACCCGCTCGGCCAGTTCGTCGGGCACGCCATGGCCGTCGTCGACGATCTCCAGCCGCAGCGCCACGGGATGCGCGACATCGCCGATGCGCAGGCCGTGCTCGGCGCGCGTGCGCAGGGTGACGGTGCCGGCACCGGCCTCGATGGCGTTGCGCGCGAGGTTCCACACCGCCTGCACCAGCCGGTCGGCATCACCGGCGAACTCGGGCAGGCTCGGGTCGTAGTCGCGCACCAGCCGCACGGCCCAGCCGGCGTCGTTCTCGGCCAACCGCAGTACGCGCTCCAGCACGGCATGGATATTGAGCGCCGCATGCGGGCGCGGTGGTGACGGCACCAGCAACTGGTCGAGCAGCCCGCCCAGGCGCGCGACCTCGTCGTCGATCAGCGCGACTAGCTCGCGCGACTGCGCATCGTCGATGCGCCGGCCCAGCAGCTGGGCCGCACCTTTCAGGCCCGCCAGCGGGTTGCGCAACTCGTGCGCCAGGCCCTTGAGCGAGGCCGACAGCGCCGCCGGCAGCAGCAGCGCCGGGTCGTCGCCGGGGAATTCGTCGACCGGGTGCGCCTCCAGCAGCCAGCCCGCGTCCATCGCCGTCAGCCAGAGGTCGGCGAAGCGCTCGGCGGCATCGGGGTAGTGCAGTCGCACGCGGCGGATGCGCAGCGGCGCACTGTCGGCATCCATCCGGGCCAGGGCGGCCGCGAGGCGGCCGTCTCCACCGTCGAGTTCGGCCAGCGGCCAGCCGGCCAGCCGCCGCGCGCTCACGCCCAGCCATCGGGAAAACGACTGGTTGCTACCGGCGATCGTCCCGTCCGCCCCCGCCCACGCCAGCGGCGTGGTCAGGGCATCGAGATCGGGTGCGAGGGATGGCGCCATCGCACCATGTTAGTGCAGCGCGGCGTCAATCCATCCGCAGCGTCGCGTCGCCCGAGAAGGTCTCGATGTCGATCTCGGCATCGCCGTTGCCGTAGCGATGGCTCAGGCTGGCGCCGGGGCCGTGGCGGGGGCGCTGGATGTCGGCACCCGGGGCGCTCAGGCTGCCGCTGAAGCTCTCGGCACGGACGCTGGCGGAGGTGTCGCGCGGCAGGCGCAGCTCGAGATCCCCGCTAACGCTTTCCATCGACACCTCCGCGCCGGCGGCGAGCGCCGCGGTGACGCGCACGTCGCCGGATACGGTGGCGCCGGAAAACTCGCGAAGCCGGCTTTCGATGACCTCGACGCGCGCGCTGCCGGAGACCGTTTCCACGCTGACCTCACCGTTCAGGCGGCCGGTCAACTGGATGTCGCCGCTCACGCTGTCGGCGTCCACGTCGGGGCTGTTGAGGGTCAGGGCCTGGTCGCCGCTGACGGTCTCGATGTCGGCCTGCCGGGGCGCGCCGACGACGGTGACGTCGCCGCTGACGCTGTCGATCGACAACTCGCGCGAAGCGATGCCCTGCACGTCGATGCGTGCGGCCACGCCGTCGACCTCCAGCGCCGCCTGCAGGGGCACCATCAGTCGCAGCTCGGTGGGTTCGCTGCGGTCGCGCCCGCCCCAGACACCGACGCGGTTGGGGTACTTGACGCGGACCTCGAGCGAACGGCGGTCGCCCTCGATCTCCAGGCGCTCGACGCCTTCGCCGAGCTGGCCCTGGATGCGGACTTCCGGGCGGTCCCAGGCGCGGATTTCGATCAGGCCCTTGAGGTTTTCCACCTGCAGGCGGCCGTCGGGATCCAGTGGGCGGGTGTCGTTGATGGGGGTGGCGGCGGTGGCCGGCCATGCGGCCACCAGGGCCAGCGAGAGCAGGGCGATGCGGATCATGGGAATGGCTCCGGGCGGGATGGGGGACGGTCAGGTCAGGGCCGCGCGCTGGGACAGCGCGAGGCGGCGTGCGTACGTGCGGCGCAGCTGCTGAAGCAGCAGGGCCGAATCGGGTTGCTGCTGCAATGCGGCCAGGATCTGCGCAGCGTTGCGATCGAGTTCGGCCAGGCCCGGCTGCAGCGCCGGCGTGACCGGTGCGCCACCGACCTCGGACAAGGCCGCCTGGTACTCGCGCACCATGCCCTGCGCCTGCAGGCGGACGTCGCCGGCCGTGGCCTGCGCCACCGGCGGGGCGTCGGCCGTGCCGGCACGCTGGAGCTGCCACGCCGCCCCAATGGCCAGCGCGCCGGCCAGCGAGGCGGCCAACGCCACCGGCACGGCCCATCGACGCGGGCGCGCTACGGGTTGCTGCGGCGTGGCGGCAATGCGTGCGGCAATCGAATCCCATGTCGCCGTGGGCGGCGGCACGTCGCGGCGCAGCGCGCGCAGCGACCAGCGCAGCGCATCGGATTCCATGGACGTGTCGCGTGGGGTCGTGTCGGTCATGCGGGTTCTCCCAGCCGGTCGCGCAGCAGGCGCCGCGCGCGGTGCAGTTGTGCCTTGGAACTGCCCACCGCCATGTCCAGCTCGGCGGCGATCTCCTCGTGGGTCCAGCCTTCCACGTCGAACAGCACCAGCACGGCGCGGGCGCGCGGCGGCAGCGTGGCCACCGCGCGCTCCAGGTCCATCGCCAGCGCGGTGCCGTGGCCGGCCGAGTCCGGCGTCCCGAGGACATCGAAGGCGGCATCGTCGTCCTCGCCCGGGCGGCTGCGCTGGCGGCGCAGCTCCATCAGCGCGGTGTTGACCGCCAGCCGGTGCAGCCAGGTCGAGAAGGCGGATTCAAAGCGGAATGCCGGCAGTGCCTGCCAGGCGCGCACGAACGCCTCCTGGGTCAGGTCTTCGGCGCGCGCGCCATGGCCGCCCACCAGGCGCCCGATGACGCCATGGACCCGGCCCGCGTGGCGCCGGTACAGGGTTTCGAACGCCGGGACCTCGCCGCGGGCGGCCGCGCCCACCAGCGCCCGGTCCTCGGCGTCGGCCGGTGCGGTGTCGGGTGCGTAGTCGGCCACGGCGGTCAGCATAGTCACTCCGATGCCGGGATGGCCGGGAAGGTTTAACAGGGCCCGCAAACGGTGGACGCCCGCACCCCGCCAAAAAAAACAGGCCCGGATCGCTCCGGGCCTGCGGGTCCTGCATGCGTCGCCGGGCGGCGTCAGACCGCGTAGTACATCTGGTACTCCAGCGGGTGGGTCGCGGCGCGGAACGCGGTGACTTCCTTCATCTTCAGCGCGATGTAGGCGTCGATCATGTCGTCGGTGAACACGCCACCGGCCTTGAGGAACTCGCGGTCCTTGTCGAGCGCTTCCAGCGCCTGGTCCAGCGAATGGCACACGGTCGGGATGTTCTTCTCCTCCTCCGGCGGCAGGTCGTAGAGGTCCTTGTCGCTCGGCGCGCCCGGGTCGATCTGGTTCTTGATGCCGTCGAGGCCCGCCATCATCAGCGCGGCGAAGGTCAGGTAGCCCGACTGCATCGGGTCGGGGAAGCGGAACTCGACGCGACGCGCCTTCGGGTTGGCCACGTACGGGATGCGGCAGCTGGCCGAACGGTTGCTGGCCGAGTACGCCAGCATCACCGGCGCCTCGAAGCCCGGCACCAGGCGCTTGTAGCTGTTGGTGGTGGAGTTGGTGAAGGCGTTCAGTGCGCGCGCGTGCTTGAAGACGCCGCCGATGTACCACAGCGCCATCTGGCTCAGCCCGCCGTAGCCGTCGCCGGAGAACAGGTTGTTGCCGCCCTTGGCCAGCGACTGGTGCACGTGCATGCCGCTGCCGTTGTCGCCGACGATGGGCTTGGGCATGAAGGTGGCGGTCTTGCCGTTGCGGTGGGCCACGTTCTTGACGATGTACTTCATCATCAGCAGCTCGTCGGCCTTGCGCACCAGCGAGTTGAACTTGGTGCCGATCTCGCACTGGCCGGCGTTGGCGACCTCGTGGTGGTGCACCTCGACCTCGATGCCCACGGCCTCCAGCGTCTTGCACATCTCGGCGCGGATGTCGTGCAGCGAATCCAGCGGCGCGACGGGGAAGTAGCCGCCCTTCACGCCCGGGCGGTAGCCGGTGTTGCCGCCTTCGTACTCTCGGCCCGAATTCCAGGCGGCCTCTTCGGAGTCGACATGGAAGAAGGTGTGGCCCATGTCGTTGGCGTAGCGGACCGAGTCGAAGATGAAGAACTCCGGCTCCGGCCCGAAGAACGCCTGCTCGGCGACGCCGCTGGACTTCAGGTACGCCTCGGCGCGCTTGGCGACGCCGCGCGGGTCGCGCGAGTAGGCCTGCATCGTCGACGGGTCGAGGATGTCGCAGGTCAGCACGAGCGTCGGATCGGCGGTGAACGGGTCCAGGAACGCGGTCGAGGCGTCCGGCAGCAGCACCATGTCGGACTCGTTGATGCCCTTCCAACCCTGGATCGAGCTGCCGTCGAACATCTTGCCGTCCTCCAGCAGTGCGTCGTCCACGATCGACACCGGGTAGGTGACGTGGTGCTGCACGCCGCGCATGTCGGCAAAACGCAGGTCGACGAATTCGACCTTGTGGTCCTTGATCAGCTTTTCGACGTTCTCGATGGACATGCAGGCAACTCCGCGGGTGATGGGATGCCAATAAGGAACGCAAGCCTCGTGCCAGCTTTGGGCGCCCGCTAACCCACTGATTTGTATGGGCGACACGGCCCGATCGCGCCAACAGTGCACCGCTTCAGTGCGGGCAGGTCCATAGACGCACCGATCTGGTGCAACGGTGAAGGTCTACACTCACGCCCGGCCCATTCCGGCCGCCGTCCCAGCGTCCCCGCGCATGCGCAAGAAGTCCAAGGCGACCTCCATCGACATTGCCCACCTCGCCGGGGTGTCGCAGGCCACGGTGTCGCGGGTGCTGAGCGGCAGCCCGCTGGTCAACGCCCAGACGCGCGAGCGGGTCGAGGCGGCGGTGCGGGAGCTCAACTACAAGGTCGACCGGCATGCCTCCAGCCTGCGCACGCAGCGCGCCGGCACGCTGGCGCTGCTGCTGTTCGAGGACCCGACCCCGGACGAGTCGCACATCAACCCGTTCTTCCTGTCGATGCTGGGCTCCATCACCCGTGCCTGCGCACGCCACGGCCACGACCTGCTGGTGTCGTTCCAGCAGCTCTCGGACGACTGGCACGCGGACTACGAGGACAGCAAGAAGGCCGACGGCCTGATCCTGCTGGGCTACGGCGACTACCTGGCCTATCGCGGCAAGCTCGAGAGCCTGGTCGAGCAGGGCACCCGCTTCGTCCGCTGGGGCGCGGTGCTGGACGACCAGCCGGGGGTGTCGATCGGGTGCGACAACCTGCACGGCGGACGGCTGGTCGGCGAGCACCTCGCCGGCCTCGGGCACCGCCGCATCGCCTTCCTGGGCGATGCCTCCAGCCATTACCCGGAGTTCTACGACCGCTACCGCGGCTGCGACGAGGCGCTGCGCGGCGTCGGTGCCGGCATGGATCCGGCGCTGCAGGTGGATGCGGAGAGTTCGGAGGAGGCCGGGTTCGAGGCCGCGCGCACGCTGCTGGCGCGCAAGCTGCCGTTCGACGCGGTGTTCGCGGCCAGCGACCTGATCGCCATCGGCGCGATGCGCGCGCTGAGCGACCATGGCCTGCGCGTGCCGGAGGACGTCGCGGTCGCCGGCTTCGACGACATCCCGATGGCGCGCTTCGCACAGCCGGCGCTCACCACCGTCTACCAGGACACCACGCGCGCCGGCGAACTGCTGGTGGAGTCGCTGATCCGGCAGGTGCGCGGCGAACCGGCCGAGAGCACCACCCTGCCGGCGTCGCTGGTGGTGCGTCGGTCGACGGGGGCGTAGCGGCTGCGCTCTCTAGGCTTTTCTGTAGGAGCGACGTGAGTCGCGACCGCGGCATTCGGGGCCCAACGCGAGACGCCGACTGCCGGTCGCGACTCACGTCGCTCCTACATATAGGGAGTCCCGGGTAAGGCCCTCGCGGCTGAAGCCGCTCCTACAGTCGTGGGAGGTTACGCCGCCGCTCTTGTAGGAGCGGCTTCAACCGCGATTACCAACCGGCGCCCGGTCAGCGTCCTCAGTCCCTGCCCGCCACCGCCTCCAACGCCGCCACCATCGCCGGCGCCGTCACCGGCCCGTCGAGCACCCAGACCTCGGCGCCGTGCGCCGGCACCTCGGCCGTCAACGTGCCGCCGGTCGCCACCTGCCGCGACTCGCCCGACAGCGCGGCGCGCCACGTACCCGGCTGCAGCATCGTGTCGATGGCAAACGAGGCCGGCGCATCGCCCTTGTTGAGCAGCACCAGTGCGACCTGTGCGGTGGCGCCGTCCTGCAGCACGCGGTAGAACGCGGCGCGGTCGCCCGCGAGTTCGACGTTGAGCTGCACGCCGCGTTGCAGCGCGGGCATGGTGCGGCGCACGTGGGCGATGCGCGTCAGCGCGCGGTGGATCGGGTGGCCGGCCGCCGCGTCCACGCGGTCCTGCCCGTAGTAGTTGCGGTTGCCGGCGTGTTCGGCGCGGCCGCGCATGAAGCCGGTTTCCGAGCCGTAGTAGACGACCGGGATCCCGCGCGCGGTGAACAGCCAGTGGTGCGCGTCGATGAAGCCCTCATCGGATGCGTCCATCCGCGCCATGTCGTGGTTGTCGTAGAACGTCGCCAGCTCATACGGGTTGGCGTAGGGCCCATCCACCAGGTGCAGCGCCGGTGCCAGCCGCTCGAAGCCCAGCCGCTTGCGCCCGAACACCTCGTCCATCGCCTGCTTCATCGGGAAGTCGAGCACGCTGACTTCGCCGTGGCCGGGCTGCGTGTGCGTGGCGATCTTCGCGGCGTCGTAATCGAACGCCTCCCCGAACATGAAGAAGCCCGGATGCTCGGCGCGCACCCGGCGGGAAAACGCGTCCCAGAACGTGGGCGGCATCCACGCGATGGTGTCGATGCGGAAGGCGTCGGCGCCCTGCCCGATCCAGTGCAGGTAGGCGCGCGACAGGTACTCGAGCACCGCCGGGTTGGCTGCATTGAAGTCGCCCAGCTGCGCCAGGTTGCCATCGAAGATCGAGCCGGTCGCGCCGTCCACCGGGCCGGTGTCGTTGAAGAACGCGTGCAGCGGGGTGCCGGCGGGATCGAGCTGCGTCGGCGGCAGGTTCTGGTGGTCGGCAATCAACGTGCCGTCGCGGTCGTAGACCTCGCCGAACAGCGGCTGGTCGGACGGCATCGAGTACGCCGGCGACCCGTGGTTGCCGACGATGTCCAGCACCAGCTTCATGTCGCGGGCATGCACCGCGTCGGCCAGCCCGCGGAAGTCCAGGCCGTCGCTGGGCAGGTGCTCGTCGAGCTCGAAGAAGTTCACGCCCCAGTAGCCGTGGTAGCCGGTCTTGCCGCGGTCGCTGAGGATCGTGCCGCATCCGGGCTCGCTGCCACCGGTGAACGCCTCGTCCGGGTTGTCGACCACCGGCGTGATCCACACCGCACCAAAGCCCATGCCGCGGATGTAGTCGAGGTTGTCGACGATGCCCCTGAAGTCGCCCCCCAGGTAACCGATGTTGCCGGCCACGCCGTCGCAGGGCGCGAGCGGTCGATCGAAGGTGCGATGCGCGCCGCCCTGTTCGCGCTGGTCGTTGGACGGATCGCCGTTGACGAAGCGGTCGGTGACGACGAAGTACACCGCGTTGGCGGCGAAAGGCTCGTCGGTGCCGACGTAGCGCGCGGCGGCCGGGACGTCCTGCACGCCGCCGGCAGGCCCGTGCGCGCAGGCGGCGAGCGCCCCAGCGAGGGCGGCGGCAAGAAGCAGGGGACGAAGCGGTCGGGTATCGGAAGTCATTGCGTGTCCTGGGTCTGCGGCATTGGTGCGCCAAAGAGCCGTGGCTGTTGGCCCCTCCCCCTGCCTGCAGGGGGAGGTTGGGAGGGGGTGCTCTTCCAGCGCGTACACGTCACCGGCCATCAAGTCGGCACGGCCTACCGGGCCACCGGCACCGCGACGGCCGCCGCGGCCGGGTCGCGCACCCGCAGCACGCACAGCCCGGCGACGATCAGGCTGACGCCGCCGATGGCGAGTGCGTTGATCGGCGCGCCACCGAGGAACGTCTTGAGCAGGAAGCCCAGCAGGCTGGCCGCCACCAGCTGCGGGATCACGATGAAGAAGTTGAAGATGCCCATGTACACGCCCATCTTCCGGGCGGGCAGGCTGTCCGACAGCAGCGCGTACGGCAGCGACAGGATCGACGCCCAGGCGAAGCCGACGCCGGCCATCGACAGCAGCAGCCAGGCCGGGTCGCGGATCCACAGGAACGACAGCAGCCCCAGCCCGCCGAGCGTCACGTTGATGAGATGGCTGACGCGCAGGCCCCACCAGCGCACCATCCACGGGATGACGATCGCGGCCAGCGCAGCGAAACCGTTGTAGGCGGCAAACAGCACGCCCACCCAGTTGGCCCCGGCGTTGTAGGCCGCCGATGACGTGTCGGTACTGCCGTAGTGCACTCCGGTCACGGCGCCGGTGGTGTAGATCCACATCGCGAACAGCGCGAACCAGCTGAAGAACTGCACCACCGCCAGCTGCCGCATGGCCTGCGGCATGTCCTGCAGGTCGTCGAGGATGGCGGTGAAGGCATTGCCCCCGGTGAACGCGGTACGCAGCAGCAGTGCGACGCCGTAGGCGGCGATCAGGCCCGCCAGGATGTAGAGCTGACGGTCGAGCGCAAACACCGCGATGGCTGCGGCGCCGAGGACGCCCGCCAGCAGCCACGCCGTGCCGCTGCGGCGCGCACGCGCGCGGTCCAGCGGGCGGTGCACCAGCGGCGGCGCTTCGTCCCATGCGTGCAGCTGCTCGGGCGTGTACTCGCGCGTGCGCAGTACCGTCCAGCCGACCGCCGTCACCAGCACCGCGCCGCCGAAGTAGAACGCGTAGCGCACCGTGTCGGGCACCTCGCCGGGCGCGGCGGTGTTGGCCACGCCCACGCGCTCCAGGATGAAGGGCAGCATCGAGGCGATCACCGACCCCACGCCGATGAAGAAGCTCTGCATCGCGTAGCCGCTGGGGCGCTGGCGCACCGGCAGCTGGTCGCCGACGAACGCGCGGAACGGCTCCATCGCGATGTTGATCGACGCGTCCAGGATCCACAGCGTGCCGGCGGCGATCCACAGTGCCGGCGAGTTGGGCATCACCAGCAACGCCAGGGTGGCCAGCACCGCGCCGACCAGGAAGTACGGCCGCCGCCGGCCCAGCCCGGTCCAGGTGCGGTCGGACATGTAGCCCACGATGGGCTGCACGATCAGCCCCGTCAGCGGCGCGGCGATCCACAGCAGCGGGATCTGCTCCATGTCCGCGCCCAGCGTCTGGAAGATCCGGCTGACGTTGGCGTTCTGCAGCGCGAAGCCGAACTGGATGCCGAGGAAGCCGAAGCACATGTTCCAGATCTGCCAGAACGACAACTGCGGTTTGCGGGTCATGCGGTGGTCCTTTTCTTGATCGGGCGGCCCGTGCCCACGGAGGGTGGGCACGGCGCGCGGATGCGGCGCGCCCTGCCCCCGCGTGGCCGGGCATGGCGGCCATCCTAGTCAGCCATCGCACTGCACCATGCCCGGATGCAAACGTATTCACCGCCCGGCATGACCGCCCGCACGCGTGTGCACCTGCACACCGTGGAATAGTCCGCGTTCGATCGAATACGGCCCTGGAATGGCGATGACGACACAGTGGTGGCACGGCGCGGTGATCTACCAGATCTATCCGCGCAGCTTCCTGGACACCGACGGCGATGGCGTGGGCGACCTGCCCGGCATCGTCGAGAAACTCGACTACGTGGCCAGCCTCGGCGTGGACGCGATCTGGATCTCGCCGTTCTTCAAGTCGCCGATGGCGGACTTCGGCTACGACATCGCCGACTACCGCGCCGTCGACCCGCTGTTCGGCACGCTGGAGGACTTCGACCGGCTGCTGGACAAGGCGCATGGCCTGGGCATCAGGGTCATGATCGACCAGGTGCTGAGCCACACCTCCAGCCAGCACGCGTGGTTCCTGGAAAGCCGGGAGAGCCGCGACAACCCGAAGGCCGACTGGTACGTGTGGGCCGATCCGCGGCCTGACGGCACGCCGCCCAACAACTGGCTGTCGATCTTCGGCGGCGTGGCGTGGAAGTGGGAGCCGCGGCGCGAGCAGTACTACCTGCACAACTTCCTGGCCGCACAACCGGACCTCAACTTCCACTGCCCCGACGTGCAGCAGGCCACGCTGGACAACGTCGACTTCTGGCTGGCGCGCGGCGTCGACGGGCTGCGGCTGGACGCGATCAACTTCTGCTTCCACGACGCGCAGCTGCGCGACAACCCGCCCAAGCCGGCGCACCTGCGGGTGGGCCGCGGCTTCAGCGCCGACAACCCGTACGCGTACCAGTACCACCACTACAACAACACGCGGCCGGAAACGCTGGTCTTCATGGAGCAGCTGCGCGCGCTGATGGACCGCCACCCCGGCTCGGCCGCGCTGGGCGAATTCTCGTCCGAGGATTCGCTGGCGACGATGGCCGAGTACGTCGGCGACACGCGCCTGCACATGGGCTACAGCTTCGAGCTGCTGACCGACGACTTCACCGTGGCCTACATCCGCGGCACGGTCGAGAACCTGGAGGCGAAGATGCCGCACGGCTGGCCGTGCTGGGCGATCTCCAACCACGACGTGCAGCGCGCGGTGACGCGCTGGGGCGGCGCGGATGCGTCCGACGACCTGGCCCGCCAGCTGGTCGCGCTGGTGTGCTCGCTGCGCGGTTCGGTGTGCCTGTACCAGGGCGAGGAACTCGGGCTGGGCGAAGCCGATGTCCCGTTCGAATCGTTGCAGGATCCCTACGGCATTTCCTTCTGGCCCAACTTCAAGGGCCGCGACGGCTGCCGCACGCCGATGCCGTGGTCCAGTGACGGCCAGGCCGGTTTCAGCGCCGCGCCGCCGTGGCTGCCGATCCCGGCCGAGCACCGCGCGCGCAGCGTGCAGGCGCAGGAGGCCGACGACGGCTCGGTGCTCAACGCCACCCGGCGCTTCCTGCGCTGGCGCAAGCAGCACGCGGCGCTGGTGCACGGCGACATCGCGTTCCTGGACACGCCCGAGCCGGTGCTGGCGTTTACGCGCACGCACGGTGGGCAGCGACTGCTGGTGGCCTTCAACCTCTCGGCCGAACCCGCGGCCTGCGCGCTACCGGAAGGCCTGGCCGCAACGGCGGTCGACGACCACGGCCTACCCGCCGGCCACGTCGAAGCCGGCCGCCTGCACCTGCCGCCGCGCGGCGTGTACTACGCGACGCTGGGGTGACCGGCGCCCGTTGGTCCGCGTCGCCTCTGCCACCACAGGAACCCCGCCGCATGCGCTTGCCTGCACTGAGCCTCCTCGCCCTCGCCGCGGCCACGCCGCTGGCGCACGCCGAAACCGTTGTCGCGGTGTCCTCGCCCAACGGCGTGCTCACCGTCGAGCTGGACATCACCGAAGGCCGGCTGGCCTACCGCGTGCTGCGCTTCGGCGAGCCGGTGATCGGCGACTCGCGCATGGGCTTCCGCCTGCGCGGCAGCGGCACCATCGAGCGCAACCTCGAGGTCGCCGCCACCGCCACCGCGTCGCGCGACGACACCTGGGAGCAGCCGTGGGGCGAGAACCGTTTCGTGCGCGACCACCACGAGGAACTGCGCGCCACCGTGCGGGAGGCCATCGCGCCGCACCGCACCTTCGACGTGGTGTTCCGCGTGTTCGACGACGGCGTCGGCTTCCGCTATGCATTCCCCGAGCAGCCGGCCATGGCCGAAGCGGTCATCGACGACGAGCTGACCGAGTTCGTGATCGCCGAGCCGGCCACCGCGTGGTGGATCCCGGCCGGCGAGTGGAACCGCTACGAGTACCTCTACGACGCGACGCCGATCGAACAGGTCACCGCCGCGCATACGCCGATGACGCTGCGCACCGATGACGGCCTGCACGTGGCCATCCACGAGGCCGCGCTGGTCGACTATTCGGGCATGTGGCTGCGCCGCGCCGAAGGCCGCCGCTTCCGCACGCAGCTGTCGCCGGCCTCGGAGGGCTGGAAGGTCAAGCGCACGCTGCCGTTCCATACGCCGTGGCGGACGATCCAGATCGCCGACACCGCGCCCGCGCTGTATGCCTCCAGCGACCTGATCCTCAACCTCAACGAGCCCAACCGGCTGGGCGACGTCAGCTGGTTCGAGCCGGCCAAGTACGTCGGCATCTGGTGGTCGCTGCACCTGGAGACCGAGAGCTGGGCGACCGGCGCCAGGCACGGCGCGACCACGCGCAACACGAAGCGCTACATCGACTTCGCCGCCGAACACGGCTTCCGCGGCGTGCTGGTGGAGGGCTGGAACCCGGGCTGGGACGGGCAGTGGTTCGGCAACGGCTACGACTTCGATTTCACGAAGGCGACGCCGGACTTCGACATCGAGGCGCTGTCGGCCTACGCGAAGGAACGCGGCGTGCACCTGATCGGCCACCACGAGACCGGATGCGCGGTCAGCCACTACGAGGACCAGATGGACACGGCGTTCGCGATGAACGACCGGCTCGGCATCGACGTGGTCAAGACCGGTTATGTGTGCGATGCCGGCCAGATCGAGCGGCGCCTGCCCGACGGCAGCATCGCCCGCGAATGGCATGACGGCCAGTGGAACGTGAACCACCACCAGCGCGTGCTGGAGGCGGCGGCAAAACACCGGGTGGCGATCAACGCGCACGAGCCGGTCAAGGACACCGGCCTGCGCCGCACCTGGCCGAACTGGGTCAGCCGCGAAGGCGCGCGCGGCATGGAGTACGCGGCGTGGGGCAACCCCACCAACCCGCCCGAGCACGAGACCGAGCTGCTGTTCACCCGCATGCTGTCCGGGCCGATGGACTTCACCCCCGGCATCCTCAGCCTGCAAGGCCGCGGCCAGGCCATCCAGACCACGCTGGCGAAGCAACTGGCGTTGTACGTCGTGCTCTACAGCCCGGTGCAGATGGCCGCGGACCTGCCGGAAAACTACGCCAAGTACATGGACGCGTTCCAGTTCATCAAGGACGTACCGGCGGACTGGACGCAGACGCGCGTGCTGATGGGCAAGATCGGCGACTACGCCGTGGTCGCCCGCCAGGACCGCGACAGCGCCGACTGGTACCTCGGTGCCGTGACCGACGAGCAGGGCCGTGCGTTGCAGGTGCCGCTGTCGTTCCTCGAGCCCGGCCGACGCTACACCGCGCAGGTGTACCGCGACGGCGAGGGCGCGCACTGGGAGGACCAGCCGTTCGCCTTCGAGCGCGAGACGGTCGAGGTGACCAGCGCCGACGCGCTGCCGCTGCGGCTGGCCGCGGGCGGCGGGCAGGCGATCCGGTTCGTGGCGCGGTGATGTCGGAGCAATGAAGCAGCCGCTCCTGGCTCCTCCCCCTGCCTGCAGGGGGAGGTTGGGAGGGGGTGCTTTTCAAACGAGAAATACACCACGTTTTTCCCCCGTACGCGAAAGGCACCCCTCCCCAACCCGTCCGGCCCGCCGGCATAGCCGGCGTGCGTTCTGCGGGCCGCGAGCCGGTGGCTCGCAAGCAGCCCGCCTTACCCTCTGCAATCAGGGGAGGGAGTAGATAGAGCCGATGCTCAACCCACGCCCGCACATCCAGCCCGTCGCCATCACGCCCGACCACACCGCCTGGGTGATCGACGACGCGCTGCTCGACCCCGACGCCTGGGTGCAGCGCGCGGCCACGCACGTCGACGCGTTCGAGGAGCAGCCGCACAACGCCTACCCGGGGCCGGAACTGCGCATGCCCGACGGCGTCACGGCCGCGCTCGATGCGTGGCTGGCCGACCACCTGCATTCACGCATCGGCCTGGCCAGCACGGTGCGCGGCCACAGCCGGCTGTCGATCGCCACGCGCGTGCCGTCCGAGTTGCAGCCGCGCCAGTGGCTGTGCCACCGCGACCGCCTCACCGACAGTCCCGGCCAACGCGTGCTCGCCACGGTGCTGTACCTGTTCCGCGACCCGGCACTGGGTGGCACGGCGTTCTTCGCGCCGCGGCGGGGCGAGCGCGACACCGCCGTGCTGGTGCACGAATCGGGCACGCTGCCGCCCGACGCGTTCACCGCGAAGTACGGCCTGGCGCCCGGCTACATGACCGCGACCAACCCGTGGTTCGAGAAACTCGCCTCCGTCGAGCCGCGCTACAACCGGCTGGTCGCCTACGACGGCGGTGCGCTGTGGCACTGCAGCGACATCGCCGCGCCGGAACGCCTGAGCGCCGATCCCACGCGCGGCCGCCTCACTCTCAACGGCTTCTTCGTCTGCACCCCGACCCTGTAGGAGCGACGTGAGTCGCGACCGCCATCCCCGGACCCGATCGATGCACCGAGCCATCCGCGCATTCGCCGCCACCCTGCTCCTGGCTGTCACCTCCACGCCGGCCTTTGCCGCCACCCCCGCACGCGTCGAGACCCACCACTTCACGCCATCCGCCTTCGCCCCGGACAGGGTCCGCGTCGACGTACACCTGCCACCCGGCTACGACCCGGATGCCTCACCCGGCTACCCGGTGCTGTACCTGCACGACGGCCAGGACGCACGCGCCGTACGCCTGCGCGAGACGCTCGCCGACCTGTACGCCCGCGACGCCATCGCCCCCGTGATCGTCGTCGCCATCCACATGCTGCCCGACCGCATGGGCACCTACGGCCTGTCCGACCGCGAGGCCGGCACCGCCATCGTCGCGAACACCAAGTACGGGCCGATCGGCACGCGCGCGCACGACTACGCGCAGTGGGTCGCCACCGGCCTGGTGCCCGCCATCGACGCGCGCTACAACACGCGCACCACCCCCGACGCGCGCGCCACGCTGGGATGGTCGCTGGGCGCGCTGGCCGCGTTCAACCTGGGCTGGCAGTACCCGGACCTGTTCGCGCGTGTTGGCATGTTCTCGCCGTCGCTGTGGCTGTCCTCCGACACCACCGATGCCGGCACCGTGCAGCGCACGCGGCTCGCGCAGCGCCTGGTGCACGACGGCCCGCCGCGCGTCGGCATGCGCGTGTTCCTGGGCATCGGCGACGCGGAGGAAACCGACGACCGCGACGGCGACGGTGTCAACGACGCGCTCGACGACGTCCGCGATTTCGCGCTGGGCTGGAACGCCGACGACGCATCGCTGGAAGCCGGCACCGGCCTGCGCGGCCTGGCCCAATCCGGCTACAGGGTCGACGCCGACCATGCCACCACGCCGGGCCGCAGCGATATCGCCCTGCACGTGCTGCCGGGCGGGCAGCACAACCAGGCGTCCTGGGCGGTGCTGCTGCCGCGCTTCCTGCGCTGGGCCTACACCCGCACCGCTCCGCCGCTGGACGCCACCAGCACCACCGTGGGCTGGGCGCAGGTGCCGTCGGCCCACGTGCCGGCGCGCGACGTCGACATCTGGCTACCGCCCGGCTACGGCGATGACCCGGACGCGCGATATCCCGTGCTGTACATGCACGACGGCCAGAACCTGTTCGACCCGGCGCTCAGCTACGGCGGCGTCGACTGGGGCGTGGACGAGTCGATGACGCGCCTCATCGCCGCCGGCCGCGTCCCGCCGGCCATTGTCGTGGGCATCTGGAACACCCCCGCGCGCTTTCCCGAGTACATGCCGCGCAAGCCGGTGCCGCCGCAGGGGCTCGACTTCGGCCCCGGCAACGGCCCGCCGCTGCCGGTCGAACGCATCGCGTCGGACGCCTACCTGCGCTTCATCGTCGAGGAGCTCAAGCCGCGCATCGACGCACGCTTCCGCACGAAACCCGGCCGCGACGACACCGCCATCGCCGGCTCCAGCATGGGCGGCCTGATCTCGATCTACGCCGCGGCCGAGTACCCGGAGGTGTTCGGTCGCGTCGGCGCGGTGTCCACGCACTGGCCGGTCGGCGACGGGCTGGTCGTCGACTGGCTCGCCGACCACCTGCCCGACCCGGCCACGCACCGGCTGTGGTTCGACCACGGCACCGCCACCCTCGACGCCCAGTACGCGCCCTACCAGCAGCGCATGGACGCCCTGCTGCGCGAAGCGGGCTACGTCGAGGGCGGCAACTGGGTGACGCGCGTGTACGAGGGCGCCGAGCACAACGAGGCGGCGTGGCGGGCGCGCATCGACGAGGTGCTGGTGTTCCTGCTGGGCGACTGACGGTACGGATGGCCGCGGCTGCGCGGTGGCACCGGCCGCGAGGACGCGGCACAGTGGCCGCCTTGCGGTTGCCCGGAGCGGCCATGGCCTGCGACACCGAGGTCCTCATCGCCGGCGCCGGCCCCACCGGCCTGGTGCTCGCGCTCTGGCTTAACGCGCAGGGCGTGCGCGTGCGCATCATCGACAAGGCCGCCAGCACCGTGGCGCAGTCGCGGGCGATGGTGGTGCATGCCCGCACGCTGGAGCTGTACCGCCAGCTCGGCCTGGCCGACGAGGTCGTTGCCGAGGGCAACCGCAACGTCCAGCTCAACGTGTGGGTGCGTGGCGCGCGTCGGGCACGGCTGGCACTGGGCGAGGCCGGCAGCGGCCTGACGCCGTACCCGTTCCTGCTCACCTACCCGCAGGACCGGCACGAGGCCCTGCTGACGCGGCACCTGGCGGCACGCGGCATCGAGGTGGAGCGCAGTACGACGCTGCTGGACCTGCAGGAGCAGGGCGACCACGTCGAAGCCCGCCTGCGCCACGCCGACGGCCGCGAAGCCGCCTGCACTGCCCGCTACCTGGCCGGTTGCGACGGCGGTCGCTCCACCGTGCGCACCCGCCTGGGCATCTCCTTCGCCGGCGGCACCTCAAGCCAGCTGTTCTACGTGGCCGACGTCGAAGGGCGTGGCCCGGCGTTCGACGGTGAAGGCCACC
Source organism: uncultured Lysobacterales bacterium (assembly GCA_946886865.1). The sequence continues at coordinate 58,441 of CAMPJI010000005.1, forward strand.
TGTCGCTGGACGATTCGGACTTCGTGTTCGTCCTGCCCTACGGCCGGGCCGGCGCGGTGCGCCTGATCGGAACGCTGAAGGACGACGAGTCGGACGACGGAGACGCGCCGCTGGAAAGCCGGCTGGCCTTCGACGACATCGCCCACCACGCCATCGACCGGCTGCGGCTGGAGGCCGACACCGTCAACTGGTTCTCCACCTACCGCGTGCACCACCGCGTGGCCGACCGCTTCCGCCACGGACGCTGCTTCCTGCTGGGCGACGCCGCGCACGTGCACAGCCCGGCCGGCGGCCAGGGCATGAACACCGGCATCGGCGATGCCATCAACCTGGCCTGGAAGCTGGCTGCGGCGGTGCGCGGCGACGGCAGCGACGCCCTGCTCGACACCTACGAACAGGAGCGGCGTGCGTTCGCCCGCACGCTGGTCGCGACCACCGACCAGGCCTTCCACCTGGCGGTGTCCGACGGACCGGTCGCCCGGTTTGTGCGCACGCGGCTCGCACCGCGCATCGCCCGCGTCGCCTTCGGCACGCCGCGGATCCGCAGCGCGATGTTCCGGCGGGTGTCGCAGATCGGCATCGCCTACCGCGACAGCCCCCTGAGCCACGGACAGTCGGGCACGGTCCGCGGCGGCGACCGCCTGCCCTGGGTGCCGGGCACCGACGGCCTCGACCCGGCCTGGCCCGGCCCGATCGCCTGGCACGTGCGCGTGTACGGCAAGCCTTCGGCGGACCTGTGTCATTGGGCTGAGCGTCAGGGCATCGTGCTGCAGCACTCGGATTGGACACCCCGTCATGCCGCGCCCGGCCTGGTGCGCGACGCCGCCTACCTGGTCCGGCCGGACGGTTACATCGCCGCGGTCGATCCGGACCTGACGGCGGGCATGGCCGACGGCTACGTGCATGCCGTGCCCGTGCCTGCCTGACCAGACCCGGACACGACGGTACCCGCGATAGCCCGATCCCCATCGCGCGCGCCTTCGCGCGCAGGGTCGTGGATGCCCGATAACCCGGGCTTACAGCGGGCGCGCTACCGTCGTGCACCCCACCCCAGGAGGCCGCCACCATGGCCACGCCGTACCCCCGCACCTTCTCCCACATCGGCCTGTCGGTCACCGATCTCGACGCCGCGGTGAAGTTCTACACCGAGGTCATGGGCTGGTACCTGGTCATGCCGCCGACCACCATCACCGAAGACGACTCGGCCATCGGCGTGATGTGCACCGACGTGTTCGGCGCGGGCTGGTCGTCGTTCCGCATTGCGCACCTGTCCACCGGCGACCGCATCGGTGTGGAGATCTTCCAGTTCCCCAATGCCGAGAAACCCGCCGACAACTTCGAGTACTGGAAAACGGGCGTCTTCCACTTCTGCGTCCAGGACCCGGACCTGGAAGGCCTGGCCGCCCGGGTCGTGGCCGCCGGCGGCAAGCAGCGCATGCCGGTGCGCTACTACTACCCGGGCGAGAAGCCCTACCGCATGGTCTACATGGAGGACCCGTTCGGGAACATCCTGGAGATCTACAGCCACAGCTACGAGCTGACGTACTCGGCGGGTGCGTACCAGTCCTGACCGACGGGCGACGCATGGCCGGTGACCGCCTATCCGCCGGGCGGGGGACCATCCGATGCGGGACGCATCTGGCCCGCGCGCACCAGATCCGGCTGGGTCAGGTACAGCCGCAGGTCGAACTCCAGCTGGTGGTAGTCCGGCTCCATGTGCGTGCACAGCTGGTAGAAGGCCTTGTTGTGCTCGGCCTCTTTCAGGTGCGCGAGTTCGTGCACCACGATCATCCGCAGGAAATCGGCGGGCGCGTCGCGGAACACGCTGGCGATGCGGATCTCGCGGCTGGCTCTGAGCCGGCCGCCGTGCACGCGGGAGATGGCGGTGTGCGTGCCCAGCGCGTGCTTCATCACCTGCAGCTTGCCGTCGAAGACCACCTTGCCCAGCGGCACCGCCTTGCGAAGGTGGCGATCCTTCAACTGCTGCACGTAGTCGTACAGCTGGCCGTCGTTGCGCACCGCGTGCGCCTGCGGGTAGCGCTGGGCCAGCACGGCGCCCAGGCGGTCCTGCTCGATCAGTGCGCGCACCTTGTCCTGCAGGTGCGGCGGGTAGCCGGCGAGGTATTTCAGGGGCTGCATGCGGGGCGGCGGACGACGGGAGGCGGCGGACGGCCAGTATGATGGCGGCCGTCGAATCCCCACGCGAACCCCACGCCATGGCCAAGCCCAACCCGCTCCAGGCGCAGCTGCTGAAGGCCGGACTGGTCAAGAAGTCACAGGTCGCGGACGCCGCGCGCGAACAGAACAAGGCGCTGCACGCCAAGGGACCCGCCAAGCCCGACGAGATCGCGCAGGAGGTGGAGCGCGCACGCGCCGAGAAGGCCGAGCGCGACCGCGCGCTGGCCGCCGAGCGCAAGGCGCAGGCCCGCGTTGCCGAGCTGCGCGCGCAGGCGCGCCAGATCATCCAGGACAAGAAGGTGCCGCGCACCGGCGAAAGCGAGTACCGCTTCAATGCCGGGGGCGCGATCCGCACGCTGCTCATCGACGATGCCCAGCGCAAGCTGCTGGCCAGCGGCGCCCTGGTCATCGCCGCGATCGGCGAGCGCTACGAGCTGCTGCCGCGCGCCGCCGCCGACAAGGTGATCGAGCGCGACCCCGCGATGGTCGTGCTCGACCACGGCAAGGCCGACGCCGCGCCGGCCGCGTCGACGTCCGAGGACGACGCGTACTACGCGCAGTTCCGGGTGCCCGACGACCTGGTCTGGTGAGGTGCGCGGGCGCCGCCCCGTTGCCGCCACCCGCTGCAGCGTCGATGCAGAACCCGCGTCCCTTGCCAGCGGCCGCCGCCGGTGTCCGAACGCAACGTCGCCACCGCTCGCCCTGTAGGAGCGGCTTCAGCCGCGAACGCGCGTCCATGCACACGACGAATCCCCCGGTCCATTTGTAGGAGCGACGTGAGTCGCGACCGCGCAATCGCACCGACGACGTGACCCGCGCGTCCAGCCGTCCCTCATGGTCGCGACTCACGTCGCTCCTACAAGGGAGTTCGCCTCGAGCAACGCCCTCGGGTCTACAGCCCCGTGTCGAGAACACGTTCCCCCAACGAAAAACGGCGGCCGCCTTCCGACGCCGCCGTTCCGTTGATGCGTTCTGCTTTGGCCGCGTTACTGCGCCGCCGGCAACCCCAGCACCTCGCGGCCCTGCTTGAACACGATGTCGACCGGGATGTCCGCGGCGGCGATGCGGTCCAGGTCGGACTGCAGCTCCGGGCCGATCGTGCCGTACTGGTCCAGGAACGCGCGCGCGCCGGCGTGGTCGCCGTCGCCCTGCAGGGTCAGTATCTTCGCCGACAGCGCGTCCACGGCCGGCTTCATCTTCTCGAAATCCACCCGGTAGTGGCCGGTGGCGTCGTCGCGACTGAAGGCGCCCTGCTCCTTGAGGAAGTTGAACGCGGCCATGTTGGCCTGGCCGTGCGCGCTGCTGGCGCCGAAGCGCACCGAGCGGAAGATGCCCGCCAGGAACGTCACGTAGTTGTCGTCCAGCTTCTCCGCGTCCAGCTCGCCCATCTCGCCCAGCTGGCCGATCATGTACAGGCCGAGGATGTCGGCCTTGCCCTCTTCGAACGCGCTGGCCAGGTCGGTCAGCGCATCGCGCACCGTGCCCTTGCCGTCGAGCGTGTTCTTGATGCCCAGGCCGTGCGCGACTTCGTGGAACATCACGTTCTCGAAGAACGCGTCGAACGTGATGTGCTCACGCTGCTCGGGTGCGATCAGCTCGTTGGCGATGGGCTGCAGGATGGCGTCGAACTTGGCGCGCATCGCGTTCTTCAGTTGCAGGCGGCGCGAGCCCTTGGCGAGCTGCACCTCCTCGTCGTTGGGCAGATTGATCGCAATCGTCTTGGCGCCGGCGTTGGCATCGCCGCCGTAGTAGATGGCGTCGTAGGCGTTGAGGTCGGCGTCGGAGCCCGGCGACTCGGCCTTGTACTTCGCCTCCACCGGCAGCTCGCGCTGCAGCGCCGGCAGGTGCTGGGCGAACTTCGCCAGGCGCTCGCTCCACTCCTTGTCCTTGACCAGCACGAACGCCTCGAACGCGGCCTTCTTGCCGTACAGCGCGTCCTGGTAGCTCTCGATCGGCCCGATGACGACGTCGATCGGGCTGGTCTTCATGTCCATCCAGGCCATGTCGCTGGGCTGGTACTCGCCGGTGACCAGCGCGTCGGCGCGAAGCTCCAGGTACTGGCGGAAGCCGGCGTCGGTGGCGACCTTCGCGGCCTGGCGCAGCAGGTCGGCGGCGCGGCCCAGCTCCTGGGCGTATTCCTCGTGGTACGGCACCACCTCCAGCTCACCGGCGTCGTTGCGCTTGATCAGCGTGTACAGGCTGTCCTTGCCCGGCAGGTCGGCGGCTTCGAACTCGGCCTTGGTCATGTCGGCCGGGTAGAAGCCGGCGCCCGGCGGGCGCGCTTCCACGCCGTCTACGAACGGCGCGTCGCCGTCCAGCCGGTCCCACGGGCCGTAGTTGATCTCCACGAAGCGGCGCGTCGCCGGATCGCTGATGCCGGCCAGCAGCGCCTCGCGGTCGGGGTAGACCTGCTTCCAGAACAGGTCGTCCATGATCTGGCCGGCCTGCAGCAGGTAACCGATCGCCTCGCGGTCGCCCTCGGCCAGGTGCGAGAGGTCGGCGGTGAGCTCCACCTCCTCGTACGCCGCCACCTTGGCGGCGATGCCGTCGGCGCCTTCGGCTTGATCGGCCGCCTGCGCAGTGGCCGGCGTCGTCGTTTCGTTGGCGGTCTGCGGCTGGCAGGCAATGAGACCGCCGGACAGGGCGAGCGCAACGGCCAGGGTCAGGGGGCGCAGGGGCATGGGAGGCTCCGGGACGGGTGGGTGC
>CAMPJI010000006.1 GCA_946886865.1 uncultured Lysobacterales bacterium
GCCCCCTCCTCGCCACCCTTGCCCTGGCGCTCGCCATGGCGGCGCCGGCCGCCGCGCAGTCGCCCGCCACCGAGGCCACGTCCCGGCCCGTGCAGGCGCGGACCATGGACGAGATCATCAAGGCCAGCGCGCCGGACGACTGGCGCTCGCCGGCCGCCGAAGACACGTTGTATGTCGAACTGGACGCCGGCCGCGTGGTCATCGAGCTGGCGCCCGACTTCGCGCCGGAGCACGTGGCCAACATCCGTGCCCTGGCGCGCGGCCACTACTGGGACGGGATGAGCATCAACCGATCGCACGACAACTTCGTCGTGCAGTGGGGCGACCCGGCCGAGGACGAGGCCGACCGCAAGCCGCTGGGGGAGGCCCGGGAGAAGCTGCCCGCCGAGTTCGTCCGCCAGGCCGACGGCCTGGACTTCCACCGCCTGCCCGACCCGGACGGCTGGGCGCCGCAGGTCGGCTTCGTCGAGGGCTTCCCCGCCGCGCGCCATCCCGATGCCGGCACCGCGTGGCTGGCGCACTGCTACGGGATGGTCGGCGCAGGGCGCGGAATGGAGGCCGACTCCAGCAACGGCAGCGAGCTGTACGTGGTGACGGGCCAGTCGCCGCGCCAGCTGGACCGCAATATCACGCTGGTCGGGCGCGTGCTCCACGGGATCGAACGGCTGTCGGCCCTGCCGCGCGGCACCGGCCCGCTGGGCTTCTACGAGACCGAAGCCGAGCGCACGCCGATCAAGGCCATCCGCCTGGCCTCGGAGGTACCGGACGCCGAGCGCATCGCGCTGGAGGTGATGCGCACGGACACACCGCTGTTCGATGAACTGGTCGAGGCCCGCCGCAACCGCCGCGACGCGTTCTACAAGACGCCCGCCGGCCATATCGACCTGTGCAATGTGCCGGTGCCGGTGCGCGAGGTGGGAGAGGAAGAAGGCAACGACTGATCGACCGACCATCGTTCTGCGTGCCCGCCGCTCAGCCCGTCATGTCCCCAGGCCGTCATCCCGGCGAACGCCGGGATCCATCGTCGGGCAGCGTGCACACGCGCCCACGAACGACCGGCAGGCAACCACGACGTCCATGGATTCCCGCCTAAGCGGGAATGACGGCCCCGGCAGGATGCGCGTGGGCGCAGCGCGCCTGCGTCCGGGATGGATCCCGGTTTCCGCCGGGATGACGGCAAGGAGCTTCCCAGCCAGCCCCCGGACCGGTCAGGCGAACCGCCGTCAGCTACGCGTCCCGCCGCCCCTCGTCGCTCCCCAGCGTCCGGTGCTGGAACAGCGCCATGCGGATGACGCTGCGGTAGCGGCCGTCGCTGAAGTATTCGTCCACCAGCAGCCCTTCGCGCTGGAATCCCGCCCGCTCGTAGATGCGGATCGCCTGCGCGTTGTCCACGTCCACCAGCAGGTAGAGCTTGTAGAGGTTGAGTACGCGGAAGGCGTAGTTGATGGCGCGGTGCGTGGCGGCGGTGGCGAAGCCGCGGCCCTGGTGTTCGGGCGAGATCATGATCAGAAACTCGGCGCGCCGGTGCAGGTGGTCGATCTCCACCAGCTCCACCAGCCCGACCCGCTCGCCGCCCGCGTCCTCGACGATGAACCGGCGCTCGGACTGGTCGTGGATGTGCTTGCGGTACAGCTCCTCCAGCTCGACGAACGACTCGTACGGCTCCTCGAACCAGTAGCCCATCACGCTGCGGTTGTTGTTGAGCACGTGGACAAAATGCAGGTCGCCGCGTTCCAGCGGGCGCAGGGTGACGCGGGGCATTTCGGGGGCGGGATCGGCGGCGGTTTCCATGCCGCCAAGGTACTCCACGGACGGCGATACCGCGCATCACCGTCACGCGTTTTTAGCCTCGCGCTGCCTAGCCTGCAGTCCCCCACCGCGACAGGCCCCGACATGCCCCAGCTCCGCATCCGCATCACCGGCGACGACGACCAGGCGCGCGCCATCGGCAACCTGCTCAACAGCATCGACGGCATCGAGCACGTCGAGGAAATCGGCGACCTGATGCCGCACATGGACGACGCCGATTCCAGCTCGGCGGGCCTGAGCGACCTCAACGGCGACGACACCCACACGCTGGAAATCGAGGCCCCCAACCCGTCCACCGCCAACAAGGTGCGGCAGGCCGTGGAGGCGCTGGCGTTCGACCTGGGCGTGCTGGTGGAATTCGAGTCCGACGAGGACGAGGACTGACCCCATGCCGTGACGCCGGGCGGGGCTAAGATGCCCGGGCCTCCCGACCGCCGGTCCGCCATGCCCGACGCCCCGTCCAAGCCCCGCGATGCGCCGCACGTCGAGCGTTACGACAAGCCGGCCGGCGGCGCCGACGCCCTGAAGAGCAGCTGGCATGCCCTGCGCGAGCAGCACGTGCTGGTGCGCGGGGCGCAGACGCTGTTGTCGACCAACCAGCCGCGCGGCTTCGACTGCCCGGGCTGCGCGTGGCCGGACCGCAACGGCCACTCCTCGTTCGAGTTCTGCGAGAACGGCGTCAAGGCGGTCGCCAACGAGGCCACGTCCAGGCGCGTCACCGCCGACTTCTTTGCCGCGCATACCGTGTCGGAACTGGCGACGTGGGACGACCATGCGCTGGAGGCGCAGGGCCGGCTGACGGCGCCGATGGCGTATGACGCGGCGACGGACCGCTACGTCCCCATCGACTGGGACGACGCCTTCGGGCGCATCGCAGCGGCGCTCAATGCGTTGCCGTCGCCGGACGAGGCCGTGTTCTACACCTCCGGCCGCACATCCAACGAGGCCGCGTTCCTCTACCAGCTGTTCGTCCGCGAGTTCGGCACCAACAACCTGCCGGACTGTTCGAACATGTGCCACGAGCCGTCCGGCGTCGCGCTGGGTGAGCAGATCGGCAGCGGCAAGGGCTCGGTAACGCTGGAGGATTTCGAGCAGACCGGGGCGATCTTCGTGTTCGGCCAGAACCCGGGCACCAACCACCCGCGCATGCTCACGGAATTGCGCAGCGCCGCGCGCCGCGGCTGTCCGATCCTCGCCTTCAACCCGCTGCGCGAACGCGGGCTGGAGCGTTTTGCCGACCCCAAGGTGCCGGCCGAACTGCTGGGCGGCAGCACGCGGATCGCGTCGGACTACTTCCAGCCCCGCATCGGCGGCGACCTCGCGGTGGCAACGGCCTTGGCGAAGGTGGTGGTGGAGCGCGGCGCGGTTGATCGGGACTTCGTCGCCGCCCACACGACGGGCTTCGAGGCGCTGGCCGCGTACCTGCGCTCCGTCGATTGGGCCGACCTGGAGCGCGAATCGGGCCTGTCGCGCGACCGGCTGGAACACGCCGCTCAGGTCTACATCGACAGCCCGGCCACCATCGTCTGCTGGGGCATGGGCATCACCCAGCACCGCCGCAGCGTGGCCACCATCCAGATGCTGATGAACCTGTTGCTGCTGCGCGGCAACATCGGCCGCCCGGGCGCGGGGCCGTGCCCCGTGCGCGGGCATTCCAACGTGCAGGGCGACCGCACGATGGGCATCTACGAGAAGCCCGAGGCGGCGTTCCTGGACCGCTTGGGCGAGGTGTTCGAATTCGCGCCGCCGCGCGCGGACGGGTTCGACACCATCGCCGCGATCGAGGCCATGCGCGACGGCCGCGCCCGGGTGTTCTTCGCCATGGGCGGCAACTTCGCCGCCGCCACGCCCGACACCGCGCTGACGCACGCCGCGCTGCGCCGCTGCGACCTCACGGTCCACGTCAGCACCAAGCTCAACCGCAGCCATCTGGTGCACGGGCGCGAGGCACTGATCCTGCCGTGCCTGGGTCGCACCGAAATCGACGTGCAGGCCGGCGGCCCGCAGGCGGTGACGGTGGAGGACTCGATGAGCATGGTCCACCTGTCGTCCGGCATGAACCCGCCCGCCTCCGACGCGCTGCTGGCTGAACCGGCGATCGTCGCGCGCCTCGCCGAGGCCACCCTGCCCCGCAGCCGCACACCGTGGCGCTGGCTGGTGGAGGACTACGACCGCATCCGCGAGCGCATCGCCCGTGTCGTCGACGGCTTCGCCGACTTCAACGAGCGCGTGCGCGTCCCCGGCGGCTTCCACCTGCGGCATCCGGCGCGCCACCGCGAATTCCCGACCGCGAACGGGCGTGCAGGCCTGTTCGTGCATCCACTGGTCGATGGGGTGGCTTCAGCCCGCGGCGGCGGCGCCGATAACGGGTCGACACACCAAGGACCCGTCGCGCCGTTCCAGCTGACCACGATCCGCTCGCACGACCAGTACAACACCACCATCTACGGCCTGGACGACCGTTACCGCGGCGTGCATGGCGAGCGTCGGGTGTGCTTCGCCAACGCCGACGACCTGGCGGCCCTGGGGCTGGAGGACGGCGCGCGCGTGGACATCACCTCGGTCTGGCACGACGGCGAGCGCACGGTCCGCGGCTTCCTGCTGGTGGCCTACGACCTTCCCCGCGGCTGCCTGGCAAGTTACTTTCCGGAAACCAACCCGCTGGTGCCGCTCGACAGCCACGCCGAACGCGCCCGCACCCCGACGTCCAAATCCATCCCGGTGCGCCTGGCGCGCCACGTGCCTCCCCAGAAGCCGAACGAGTCCAGCACGAGCCCCGCATGAGCGACGCCGACCGCACCGACGCACCGACCGCCTCCGTGACCCCCATCGGCAAGCCCGACGAACCGGGCCTGCGCCTGCTTCGCCTGCTGGCCGACGAGGACGGGCAGTCGATCCACCGCGTCGCGCGCAAGCTGGACATGGGCCTGAGCGAGTTGCAGCGGCTGCTGTCGGCGCTGGGCAACGACCCGCGCTTCGACGGCCTGGACCTGGTCACCACCAGCCGCGACGGCGAGCGCCTGACCCTGTGGCTGACCGAGAAGGGCAAGCGCTTGTGCGCGAACCGCTGAGCCCGGCGCTCCGACACGTACACCGCCTGCGCTTCGACGGCGACACGCCCGCCCGCGGCGACACCGACACCGTCATCGCCGAGACGGCCATCGCGCTGCTCTACAACGGTCAGCCCCACGCCGTGATGATGGCCACCCCGGCCGACCTCGTTGATTTCGCACTCGGCTTCGCGCTCAGCGAAGGCGTCGTCGGTGACCCGGACGAGTTCACCCTGGTCGATACCGTGCGCCACGCCGACGGCGTCGCGCTGCACGGCGCCATCCCGCAGGCACGGTTCGATGCACTCGACACGCGGCGTCGCGGGCTGGCCGGCCGCAGCGGTTGCGGGCTGTGCGGGGTCGAATCCATCGACGTCGCGATGCGTCCGCCACCCACGGTCGCGGCCACCGCACGCTTCACCCGCCGCGACGTGGCGACCGCGCTCGACCGGCTGGCCACGCGGCAACCGCTCAACGATGCCAGTGGAGGCGTGCATGCAGCCGGGTTCTTTGACCCCTGCGCGGGCACGCTGGTGGTGCGCGAGGACGTCGGCCGGCACAACGCGCTGGACAAACTGGCCGGCGCGCTGGCCCGCGCGGGCACCGCCCCGTCGGCGGGGCTCCTCGTCATCACCTCGCGCGCCTCGTACGAGATGGTGCACAAGGCCGCGACCTGTGGCTTCGGCTTGCTGGTGGCGATTTCCGCGCCGACCGATCTGGCGGTCCGCACGGCCGACACGGCGGGCATGACGCTGGCCGCCTTCGCGCGTGGCGATGCGCTCAATGTCTATACCCATCCCGGGCGTCTACGGGACTGAGCAAGCGGGCTGGCCGACCGGGCCCACCGGCCCATGCCGCGCTGCACGAGCCCCGCTATGCTCGGCCGCACCCCGCGCGGACCGGCCGCGCGATCCACAGGACCCGATCGATGCGCCCCACCCTGCTAGCCGCCGCCCTGCTCACCGCCACCCTGTCGCTGCCGGCCTGCCAGCCGCAGTCGCCTGCCCCGGCCGACACCGCCACGCAGCCCGAAGCGAAAACCGACGCCCAGGCCGATGCCCGCTTCGCCGAGCTGGCCCAGCGCTGGCTGGACGGCTGGCTGGCGCTGAACCCGGTCGCGGCCACGCAGATCGGCGACCACCGCTTCGACGACCAGGTCGACGACCTCAGCGCCGCCGGGCGGCAGAAGGCCCTGGACTTCAGCAAAAGCATGCTGGCCGAGCTGGAGGCCATCGACGTGGCCACGCTGTCGCGCGAGAACCAGGTGGATGCCGCGATCCTGCGCAACCAGCTGCGCGGCGAGATCTGGAACACCGAAACCCTGCAGTCGTGGGCGTGGGACCCGCAGGCGTATACCGGCCTGGCGGGCGGTGCGATCTACAACCTGATGGCGCGCGAGTTCGCGCCGATGCCGCAACGCCTGAACGCCGCCGCCGCGCGCATGGAGAAGATTCCGCAGGTCTTCGTGCAGATGCGCGAGAACATCGACCCCGCCCGCGTCCCGAAGATCCACGCCGAGACCGTCGCCAGGCAGAACGCCGGCGTGCTCAGCCTGATCGACCAGCTGGTGATGCCGGCAGCCGGCCAGCTGCAGGGCGCCGACCGCGAACGCCTGGACGCCGCCGTCGCCACCCTGCGCGAGGCCGTGGCCGAACACCAGGCGTGGCTGGACGACACCCTGGTGCCCAATGCCAACGGCGAGTTCCGCATCGGCCAGGCGCTGTACGACCAGAAGCTGCAGTTCTCGCTCAACGCCTCGCTGTCGCGCGAGGAGATCAAGCAGCGCGCGACGGCGGAAATCGAGCGCGTGCGCGAGGAGATGTACGGGATCGCCCGCACCGTGCTGGCCGACCGCGAAGACGCACCGGAGCTGCCCGACGCGCCCAGCGCCGCGCAGCAGCAGCGCGCCATCGAGGCGGCGCTGGAGCTGGCCTACGCCGACCGCCCCGCGCGCGAGGACGTGGTCGAACTGGCGACGGAAACCACCCAGGTCGCCACCGACTTTGTGCGCGAAAAGGACCTGGTCACGGTGCCCGACGACCCGGTGAAGATCATCCTGATGCCGGAGTTCCAGCAGGGCGTGGCGGTGGCGTACTGCGATTCGCCCGGCCCGCTCGACAAGGGCCTGGACACCTTCTACGCGGTGTCGCCGATCCCCGAGGAGTGGACGGATGAGCAGGTCGACTCGTTCCTGCGCGAATACAACACACGCATGATCCACCTGCTGTCGATCCACGAGGCGATGCCGGGCCACTACCTGGAAGGCGCGCATTCGGCCGACCACCCCTCGACCCTGCGCGCAGTGCTGCGCTCGGGCCCGTTCGCCGAGGGCTGGGCGGTGTACACCGAGGACGTGATGGCCGACGCCGGCTACTACGACAGCGACCCGCTGTTCCGCCTGGTGCAGCTGAAGTTCTACCTGCGCAGCGTGTCCAACGCGATCCTCGACCAGGGCATCCACGTCGACAACTGGACCCGCGAGCAGGCCATGGACCTGATGGTCAACCAGACCTTCCAGCAGGAGCGCGAGGCCGCCGGCAAGTGGGTGCGTGCGCAGCTGACCTCCGCGCAGCTGCCGACGTACTTCGTCGGCGCGCAGGAGCACTTCGACATGCGCAAGGCGGTCGAGGCGCGCGACGGCGACGCGTTCAACCTCAAGGCCTACCACGACGCCGTGCTGTCCCACGGCGCCCCGCCGGTGCGCTACGTGCGTCAGCTGATGCTGGACGAACCGATCCAGTGATTCACGGCCGCGGGCGTGCAAACCGCACGCCCGCGGGCGCTTGTAGGAGCGGCTTCAGCCGCGATCAAAGTTCGGGGTGCTTGTAGGAGCGACGTAAGTCGCGACCGGAACACATTTGCGACGCATGCGTGCTTATCGGTCGCGACTTACGTCGCTCCTACAAAGGTTCCGATTTGACTGCACGGCGTACTAAATGGCGGTCGCGGCTGAAGCCGCTCCTGCAAGGGCAAGCGGCCCGCGTCCGGGGTCAGAACCGGCTGCCGTCCACCTGCACGACCTTGAGCGTCGCCAGGTCCACTCCCTCCAGGCAGCGCACGTTGACCGCGGCCATCGCCGCCCCGTCGGGGCCCACGCCTTCGCCGAATGGCGCGATGCCGCAGGTCGGGCAGAAGTGGTGGGCGATCTTCTTCGTGTTGAAGCGGTAGGTGGACAGTCCGGCTTCCGGCGTCGACAGCCGCAATGCCTCGCGCGGTGCGAACCACAGCAGACCGCCGCGCTTGCGGCACATCGAGCAGTTGCAGTCGATGGCCTGGTCGATCTCGCCGTCGACCTCGAATGCGACTCCGCCGCAGTGGCAGCGTCCCTGATACGTGGGCATGGCTTCGCTCCTGGACTGGGGGCCGCAGGATAACGCCACGGCCGCTTAACCCGGCGGCGCTATCCTGCCGCCCTGCCCGCACAGGAGTTCCGCCATGGCCATGCACCCCGGCAGCACCGTGATCCCGACCCTGCGCTACCGCAACGCACTGGCGGCCATCGAATGGCTGTGCACGGCCCTCGGTTTCCGCCGCCACGCGGTGTACGCCGACGGCGACGTGGTGCACCACGCGCAACTGGTGCACGGCACCGGCATGGTCATGCTCGCCTCGGCGGACGTCGCCAGCGACTGGGGCCGGTTCTCGGCGCAACCTGACGAGGTCGGCGGGCGCGCCACGCAGAGTTGCTGCGTGATCGTGGACGATGCGGACGCGCACTACGCAACGGCCACGGCCGCCGGCGCCGAGATCGTGCTCGACATCGCCGACCAGGATTACGGCGGCCGCGGCTACGCCTGCCGCGACCTCGAGGGCCACCTGTGGTGGTTCGGCACCTACGACCCGTGGGCCCAACCCGATGGCGCGATGCACGACCGCGCGGACGGCGGCGCGTGAGCGACCTGTTCGACGTTCCGCCCCGCGCCGTTGACGGCATCCGGGTGGGAATCGGTGGCTGGACGTATGCGCCGTGGCGGGGCGGGATGTTCTACCCCGACGGACTGGTGCAGCGGCGCGAGCTGGAATACGCCAGCCGCCACCTCACCGCGATCGAGGTCAACGGTACGTACTACGGAGCCCAGAAGCCGGCGACGTATGCGCGATGGCGCGACGAGGTGCCGGACGGCTTCGTGTTCTCGGCCAAGGCGCCCAAGCGCATCGTGCACGCGCGCGACCTGTCACGCGTCGGCGGGCAGGTGGAGGATTTCATCGGCGGCATCGCCGAGCTGGGCGACCGCCTCGGCCCGCTGGTGTGGCAGTTCGACAGCGGCCAGCGCATCGAGCGCGAGCCCTTCGAAGCGTTCGTCGGGCAGCTGCCGGACACGGTGTCGGGCCGTCCGTTGCGGCACGTGCTGGACGTCCGCGATGCCGCGTTCGTCGATGCGGCCTATGTCGAGCTCGCGCGCCGCCACGGTCTGGCGATCGTCTGCACCGACTCGCCCGACCACCCGAACCTGGCCGACGTGACGGCCGATTTCGTCTATGCGCGCCTGATGCGGTCACGCGATGGCATCGCTACCGGCTACAGCCGCGACGAACTCGATGCGTGGGCCGGGCGTGCGCGCCAGTGGGCGGACGGCACCGCACCCGACGACCTGCCACGGCTGACGGCGCCGGCTGCGAAACGGCCACGCGACGTGTTCATCTTCTTCATCAGTGCGGCCAAGCACCGCAACCCCGCTGCGGCCATGGCGCTGCTGGCGCGCCTGGGCGCGACATGAGCCCACCGGCGCGGCCAGCCCGGATGAGGTCGAATGGGCCTTCCGGCACATGCCCGTTACGCGGGGAGCCCGCCACGCTGCCGGGGCTGTCCACCCAACGAAGGTCCGGACACGGGCACGGAACGGTCCAGAGCTTCCCTGACGCGAGGATGCACGCCATGAACAGCCGCCGGGATTTCCTGACCACCGCCTCCCTTGCCGCCGCAGGGTTCGCGCTGGCACCGCTGGCCGCCTGCAGCCAGGACCGGCCCACGCCGGCCGCACCGGCCACCGCATCGCCTGCCACGCCACCCGCGCCCGCCGCGCAGGCCGGCACGCTCATCACCCGCACCATCCCCGCGACCGGCGAGGCGGTGCCCGTCATCGGCATGGGCACCTCCGGCAGTTTCGAGGTGCCGCCGGGCTCGGCGGAATACGACGCGCTCAAGCAGGTGCTGCAGACCTTCTTCGACGGCGGCGGCACGCTGATCGACACCTCGCCCAACTACGGCAATGCCGACACGGTGCTGGGCGAGTTGCTGGCGGCAGGTGGGCATCGCGACAGGTGCTTCCTCGCCACCAAGATCGCCGCCGACGACCGCGCGTCGGCCGAGGCGCAGTGGGCCGAATCGCTTCGGCGGCTCAAGACCGACAAGGTCGAGCTGCTGCAGGTCCATAACCTGCGCGCGTGGGAGATCCAGCTGCCCTACGCGCACGAGCTGAAGGCGCAGGGCCTGACGAAGTACGTCGGCCTGACCCATTTCGTCGACAACGCCCACGAGGAGCTCGCGGACCTCATGCGCCGAGAGAAGCCGGACTTCGTGCAGATCAACTATGCCGTCGGCGCACCGGCCGCGGCGCGCACGGTGTTTCCGGTCGCGCAGGAGCTGGGCATCGCGGTGCTGGTCAACCGCGCGTTCGACGACGGCAAGCTGTTCGCGCAGGTCGCCGACAGGCCACTGCCGGGTTGGGCCGCCGACATCGGTGTCGACTCATGGGCGCAGATGTTCCTGAAGTTCGCCATCAGCCACCCCGCCGTCACCGCGGTGATCCCCGCCACGGGCAAGCCGCACCGCCAGGCCGACAACCTGCAGGGCGGGGTCGGGTCGCTGCTCAGCCAGGCCCAGCAGGACGAACTGACGGCGATGTTCGCCTGAGCGGCGCGCAGTGACGACCGAGGCCACTGGGACGCTCCGGCGCTGGGTGTGCCGGGTGTTCGATGTCGAGCCCGACGAAGCCGGCGCGGTGCTGGCGGGCTTCGCGATGTTCTTCCTGCTGTTCGCCGGCTATTTCATGCTGCGCCCCGTTCGCGAAACCATGGGCATCGCCGGGGGCGTGGACAACCTGCAGTGGCTGTTCACCGGCACGTTCCTGGCCACGCTCGCGGCGATGCCGCTGTTCGGGTGGATCGCGGGCCGCGTGCAGCGCCGACGCATCCTGTACTGGGTGTACGGCTTCTTCGCCAGCAACCTGCTGGCGTTCGGCGCCGGCCTCTGGCTGCAGCCGGACAACGTGTGGCTGGCGCGCACGTTCTACATCTGGCTGTCGGTCTTCAACCTGATCGCGATCTCGGTGGCGTGGAGCATCCTGGTCGATGTCTTCAGCGTGTCGCAGGCCAAGCGCCTGTTCGCGCTGATGGCCGGCGGCGCCAGCCTGGGCGGCCTCACCGGCCCGCTGCTGGGCATCGCGCTGGTCGGCCCGCTGGGCCACGGCGGGCTGGTGCTCTTGGCGGCGGTCCTGCTGCTGGCCTCGGCACTGGCGGCGCGCCGCGTGCACCACTGGCGCGACGCTCGCCCCCTGTCGGAGGGCGAGCAGGTGCAACGGCAGCAGAAGCTCGGTGGCAGCCCGTTGGCCGGCGCGACGGAGGTGCTGCGCTCGCCGTACCTGATGGGCATCGCGGTGTTCGTGCTGCTGCTGGCCAGTGTCAGCACGTTCCTTTATTTCGAGCAGGCGCGCCTGGTGGAAGCCACCTACCCCGACCCGGCCGACCAGACCCGGGTGTTCGGCACGATCGACTTCATCGTGCAGAGCCTGGCGATCCTGTCGCAGCTGTTCATCACCGGCCGGCTGGCGCGCACGCTGGGCGTGGGCGTGCTGCTGGTCGGCGTACCGCTGGTGACGGCCGTGGGCTTCCTGTGGCTGGCGTTCGCGCCGCTGTTCGCGGTGCTGGCGGTGGTGATGGTGGTGCGCCGCGCGGGCGAATACGCGTTCGTGCGGCCGGGCCGCGAGATGCTCTACACCGTGGTCGCGCCGGAGGCGAAGTACAAGGCCAAGAACTTCAACGACACCGTCGTCTACCGCGGCGCGGATGCGGTCAGCGCGTGGGTGAAGGCCGGCATCGACGCGGTGGCGAGTGCGCCGATGGCGGCCATGTTGATCGGCGCCGGGATCGCGGTGGCGTGGGGCGTGACCGGCGCCTCGCTGGCGCGCTCGCATTCGCGGCGCGCGCAGCCGATGCGGGACCCGGACCCGTTGTAGGAGCGGCTTCAGCCGCGAAGACCCACCGGACTTCCCTGCAGGAGCGACGTGAGTCGCGACCTGGACCGCGCATACGACGCACGCGTGTCCCGGTCGCGACTCACGTCGCTCCTACAGAGGGAGTCCCTTAACGCGCGGCGCGCTGGCTGAAGGCGACGCTGCCCAGGATCAGCGCACCGGCAATGCCCATGGTCAGCGTCAGCGGCTCGTCCAGCAGCCACCACGCCCAGGCCACGCCGAACAGCGGCACCAGATAGGTCACGGTCGCCGTGCGGCTGGGGCCGATGCGCTGGATGAGCCGGTAGAACATCA
Organism: uncultured Lysobacterales bacterium; assembly: GCA_946886865.1. The sequence continues at coordinate 12,347 of CAMPJI010000006.1, forward strand.
CGAACGCGATACCGGTGCAGAGCACCCCCAGCATGGCCGCCGAAATCCACGACTCGACCGGGACCGGCCGCGCGGGCCACTGCGCGATGGCGAACGGCAGCACCAGCAGCGCCGACGTGCCCAGTGTCGCCGCAGCGACCGCGGCCGGCGGCAGCCCGGTCAGCTGTCGGCGCACCAGGTTGACGCCGATGCCGTAGAGGAATGCCGCACTCGAACCGGCCAGCACGGCCCAACCGATGCTGGCGCCCGCGGTGCGACCGCTGGCCAGCACCACCACGCCGGCGAAGCCGGCCAGCAACGCCACCGACCGGCGCCAGCCGATCTTCTCGCCGAAGAACAGGAAGCCGATCAGCGCGGTGAACAGCACCGTCATCGCATTGGTGATCGCGCCCACGCCGGCCGGCGCGCGTTGCGCCGCCCATGCGAACAGCAGGAACGGCACCGCCGAATTGATCGCTCCGATCAGCACCAGCTTCGGCCAGATCCGCGCCGGGAACGACGCCCGCGCGCGCCACAGGAACGGCAGCAGCACCAGCGCGCCCAGCCCGAGCCGCATCTCGACCAGCGGCGCGGCGCCGAAGTCGTCGGCGGCCACGCGCATGAAGAGGAAGGACGCGCCCCAGATCGCGCCGAGCAGGCCCAGCTCGACCGGGGTGCGCCAGGCGCCCGTGCCGGGCGCATCCAGCGGGATCGGGGGGAGGACGGATTCCGCGGGTCGCATCTGGCACAAGCCCCATTCGTGACTGGCGCCCATTGTCCGTCCGCCACAGGTCACCGCAAGCGCATACTTTCCGGGTCAGACACAAATCCTGCTTGAGGCTTGCCATGGCCCTGCGCTCCGACTGGCTGCCTGCGCTGGCGGCCTTCGAATCCGCCGCCCGCCACCAGAACTTCGCCCACGCCGCGGAGGAACTGCACCTCACCGCCAGCGCCGTCAGCCACCACGTGCGCAAGCTGGAGGACCGGCTCGGGGTCGCGCTGTTCCAGCGCCATGCGCGTGGCGTGTCGCTGACCGCCGAGGGCCGCCAGCTGGCAGACGCGGCCAGCGATGCGCTGACCGACCTGGACGGCGTGCTCGGCGGGCTGAAAGCCGGGCGCGACGACGACCGCCGGGTGCGCATCACCACGCTGCACTCGCTGACCTACACCTGGCTGGTGCCCCGCCTGCCGACGTTCGCGGCGGCGCACCCGGACATCCACCTGACGGTCGACACCGAGATCTCGCTGGCCCGGTTCGACGACGGCGGCCCCGACCTGGGCATCCGTCATGGCCCCGGCCACTGGCCCGGCCTGACCGCGCACCGGCTGATGGACGACACGCTGTTCCCCGTCGCCGCACCGGCCATGCCCGGCCTCGATGCGGTGCACGCGCCGGCCGATATTGTCGGCCTGCCGCTGATCGCCGACCTGTCGCGCCAGGGCTGGCACGACTGGTTCCGCCAGGCCGGCGTGCACGGCGCCAAGTTCGACGAGCGCCTGGTCTTCAGCGACGCCACCGACGCGCTCAATGCCGCGTCCTTCGGGTTGGGCGTGGCGCTGGCCCGGGGCTGCGTCGCCGCGCCCTACCTCGACGCCGGCCGCTTGGTCCGCCTGCCCGGCCCCGCCGTCGACACCCGCTGGAGCTACTACCTCGTCTACCCGGCGCACCGCCGGCTGCGCAGCGCGGCGCGCACGTTCGTAGACTGGCTGCTGGCGCAGGCGGAGTAGGTCTTAGCCCGCACGGATGGATGCACCACGAAACAAGCCGTCATTCCCGCGAAGGCGGGAATCCATGGACTTTTCTCCACCTGCTGCGAATCGAGGGATTCCGGGCTCAAGAGACTGAAGACGGTAGACGGCAGTGGACAACGAACATGCGAGGCCCTCCCGTTCTGCCGAGGAGCAAGGTCCATGGATTCCCGCCTTCGCGGGAATGACGATCAGATGCCAAGGGTCGCGCGCTTATACCCCACCCGCTCTGCCACACTTTCCGCCATGCCCATGACCCCCGCCCGCAAGGCCCACCTCCAGATCCACTTCTGCGTCCTGCTGTGGGGCTTCACCGCCATCATCGGCAAGGTGATCACGCTGCCGGCGCTGCCGCTGGTGTGGTGGCGCATGGGCATCGTCGCGCTGGCGTTGGCGTTGCTGCCGCGGGTGTGGCGCAGCCTGCGGGCGATGTCGCCGCGGCTGATGGCCGCCTATGCCGGCATCGGCGTGCTGGTGGCCTTGCACTGGCTGACGTTCTACGGCGCGATCAAGCTGGCCAACGCGTCGGTGGCGGCGACCTGCATCGCACTGGCCACCGTGTTCACCGCGATGGTGGAGCCGAAGCTGGCGCGCCGCCCGTTCTCGCCGCGCGACATGGCGCTGGGCATCGCGGTGCTGCCCGGCGTGGCGCTGGTGGTGGGCGGCATTCCCGACAGCATGCGCATCGGCGTCGTGATGGGGGCGCTGTCGGCGCTGTTCGTGGCGCTGTTCGGGTCACTCAACAAGCGGCTGGTCGACAGCGTGGGCGACGCCGGCGATCCGCTGACCATCACCGGGCTGGAACTGGGCGCCGGCACGCTGGCACTCACCGCGCTCGCGCCGCTGATGCCGCTGATGTTCCCGGCCTTCGCCGGCCCGCTGCTGGTGCTGCCCAGCGCGCACGACCTGGGTTGGCTGCTGGTGCTGGCGCTCGGCTGCACGCTGCTGCCGTTCGCCCTGTCGCTGATGGCGCTGCGTCACATGAGCGCGTTCTCGGCGCAGCTGGCCGTCAACCTGGAGCCGGTCTACGCCATCGTCCTGGCGATCCTCCTGCTGGGCGAGCAGCACGAGCTGACGCCGATGTTCTACCTGGGCGTGGTGATCATCCTCGCCGCCGTCATCGTCCACCCGCTGCTCGGCCGACCGACGCCAGTGCAGCACCCGGAGGTGCTGGGCACGTCCGAGGCCAAGGGCATCGTCGACTGACGGTCAGCGCTTGCGGCCCGGGCCGACGGGGTTGCCGTCGGCATCGAACGCGGGCGGGTAGTAGAAATTCAGTGTCTTCAACAGCGTGCGCCCAGTGTTGCGCACCTCGTGGCGCTCGCCCTTCTCGATCACCAGCAGCACGCCGGCCTTGAGCGGCACCCGGCGGCCGTCCACGACGGCCGCGCCGGTGCCGGACACCACGTAGAGCCACTGGTCCGCGCCGCGGTGGCGATTGTCGGGGCCGCCTTCGCTGTCGCCGGGTGCGAGCACCATTTCCGCCGCCTGCGCGCGCCGCACGTCGAACGCGACGCGGAAGCCCTTGCCGAATCGCAGTGCCTTCTTCTTCATGGGATGCCCCTGTCGCGGTCGAGTGCGGCAGGGTGGCGCGCGTGGTGTCGAGGTCGGGTCGAAGGTTTGCCGTCCTTCCGGTCAGCCGATCCAGCACACGTTGAGCTTGTTGCCGTCGAGGTCGCGGAAGTAGCCCGCATAGAACCCGGGCCAGCGCTCGCCGGGCGCGCCCTCGTCGGTGCCGCCCAGTTCCAGCGCGCGGGCATGCACGGCGTCGACCAGCTCGGGGCTGGTCGCCTGCAGCGCGACCATGGTGCCGTTGCCGACCGTGGCCTCGGCCTTGTCGAACGGATAGGTGATGCCCAGCCCCGCGTTGGACGTGCCGTCGCTCCAGGCGATGTAGTAGCCCGCCTCCTCCATCATCCGCGTGCCGCCGACCAGCGGCAGCAACGCGTCATAGAAGGCGGCGGCGCGGTCGAGGTCACGGGTGCCGAGGGTGACGTAGGCGAGCATGGCGGGGCGTCCTGTTGGAGTGGAACGGCCGATGCTACGGGCGCGGGTCGCAGTTCCTGCGACGCATCGGCATCGCTATGCTGGCGGCCCATTCCACGACCCGAACACGCGCATGAATCCTGCCACCCAGCACGACCTCGCCAAGCTCTTTCTCCGCGTGACCCTGGGCGTGCTGGTGCTGCTGCACGGCATCGCCAAGCTGCGCGGCGGGATGGGCGGAATCGAGCGGCTGGTGGAAGCGCAGGGGTTGCCGGGCGTGCTCGCCTACGGCGTGCTGGTCGGCGAGGTGATCGCGCCGCTGATGCTCATCATCGGTTTCCACGCGCGCCTCGGTGGCCTGCTGGTGGCGATCAACATGGCGGTGGCCATTGCGCTGGTGCACATGGGCGAGCTGGCCGCGTTCAACCGCCAGGGCGGCTGGGCGCTGGAGCTGCAGGCGATGTTCCTGGTGTCGGCGGTGGCGATCGCGCTGCTCGGCCCCGGGCGTTTCAGCGCGAACGGGCGCTGACGCCGGTACCGGAAACGCCCCCATGCGCCGGGTTGCCGCCGTCCTCCTGCTGCTGGTCGCCGGGCTGGCGGCGCGGTCGCTGGCCATCGGCACGGCACCGTTGGATGCCACGCTGCCGGTTGGGTTGCCGCTGGGCAACCTGCTCGCCGCGGTCGCCCTGTGCGCGCTGGCCGGCACCTCCGTGGCGCTCGCGCGGCCGGATGGCGCGTTCGTCCGCGTGGCGGGCATCGTCCTGGTGGCCGCGGCCGCATGGCTGCCGCTGTCGCTCGTGCTGGCCGGCAACCTGACGCTCAACGTCTCGGGGTGGCGCGGCACGGCGTGGCTGCTGCTCAGCATCGCCATCGTGGGGGCGGTGCTCGCCACATTGGCCTGGGCACTGCTTGCCAACCTCGCCTCGGCCATCCGCGATATCCGGTCGCGGCGCCGCTAGCCGCGGCGCGGCCACCGCGTCCCGCTAGAGCGTGTTGACCCGGAACCGCTTGCCCTTGATGCGCCCCTCGCGCAGCCGTGCCAGCGCGTGCGCCGCCTCCTTGCGGGCGACGGCCACGTAGGAGCGCGTCGGGAACACGTCGATCTTGCCGATGGCATCGGCCTTCAGCCCCGCCTCGCCGGTCAGCGCGCCGACGATGTCGCCAGGGCGCAGCTTGTCGGTGCGGCCGGCATCGATGCGCAGCGTCGTCATGGCGGCACGCGGCACGTGGCCGGGCTTGCCGTTGATCGGCTGCATCCGCTCCCATCGCGCCGGCTCGCCGGTCCGCGCCTCGATGGCGGCCACCCGCACGCCTTCGCGCGGCCCGACCAGCGTGACCGCCAGCCCGCCCTTGCCCGCGCGGCCGGTGCGGCCGATGCGGTGCACGTAGGTATCGGCGTCGCTGGGCACGTCGTAGTTGACCACCATCGCCAGGTCCTCGACATCCAGGCCGCGCGCGGCCACGTCGCTGGCGACCAGCACGCTGCAACTGCGGTTGGAAAAGCGCACCAGCACCTCGTCGCGGTCGCGCTGCTCCATGTCGCCGTGCAGCGCCAGCGCGGTGAACCCGTAGTGCTGCAGCGAGCCGGCGACCTCGTCGACATCGCGCCGCATGTTGCAGAACACCACGCACGACGCGGGCCGGTGCTCCAGCAGCAGCGTCGCCAGCAGCGGCGCCTTGCGCGCGGGGTCGGCCTCGATGAACACCTGCCGGATGCGCGGCGGCTCCTCGCCGGCACCGACGGTGACCTCGACCGGCTCGCGCAGCATGTCCTGCGCCATTGCACGGATCGCCTCGGGGAAGGTCGCCGAGAACAGCAGGCCCTGGCGTTCCTTCGGGGTCTTGCCGACGATCTCGCGCATCGCCTCCTCGAAGCCCATGTCGAGCATCCGGTCGGCTTCGTCCAGCACCAGCACCTGCACGCCGCGCAGGTGCAGCGCCTTCTTGCGCAACAGCTCCTGGATGCGGCCCGGGGTACCGACCACGACGTGCGGGTCGTGCTCCAGCGACGCCAGCTGCGGGCCCAGCGGCATGCCACCGCAGAGGATCGACAGCTTGAGGTTGGGGATGCCGACCGCCAGCCGGCGCAGCTGCTTGCCGACCTGGTCGGCCAGTTCCCGCGTGGGGCACAGCACCACGGCCTGGGTTTGGATGCGGGCCGGATCGATGCGATGCAGCAGCCCCAGCCCGAACGCCGCGGTCTTGCCGCTGCCGGTGGGCGCCTGGGCAATGAGGTCATGGCCGTCGAGGATGGCCGGCAGGGCCTGCGCCTGCACCGGCGTCATCGAGGCATAGCCGAGCGCGTCGATGCCCTGCAGCAGGGCCGGGGACAGGGCGAGGGTCGAGAACAGGGGCGAATCGGTGGCGTCGGTCATGCGCCATGATCGCAGCATCGCCGGCTCGCTGCCGGACCCCGTAGCCCCCAGGCGGCCGGCGCGGCCGCCCCGCGGGGCGCGGGTCAGCGTTGTCGGCGCGGGTACCCGACCATCCGGTTGCTCTGCTCGCACCACAGCTTCAGCCGCGCGCTCTTGAGGCTGCTCCACAGCGTCAGCCGTGGCGCGGCCTGCAGCAGCGGGCTGGACTCGTGGCACTCGCGCAGCCGGTAGTTGGGGATGCGGCTGGCGAGGTGATGGATGTGGTGGTACCCAATGTTGCCGGTGAACCAGTGCACCACGCGCGGCAGGTCGTAGAAGGAGCTGCCGGCGATCGCCGCGGCATGCGAATCCCACTGCTGCCCGCGCGTCCAGTACGCGTCCTCGAAGGTGTGCTGCACGTAGAACAGCCACACCCCGGCCGCACCCGCGATCAGCACGATCGGCAGGTGCACCAGCAGCACGGTATGCCAGCCGATCGCAAAGCCCATTGCGCCGCCCACCAGCAGCAGCATGGCGTTGTTGAGCAGCACGCTGGCCCACTCCTTCTTCCACGAGAACGGCAGGTCGAACGGGAACCGGTGCTTGATCACGAACTGGTAGGCCGGGCCGATGCCCAGCAGCACCGGCGTGCTGCGGTAGAAGCGGTAGCAGAAGCGGCGGAACGGCGACAGCGCCTGGTACTCGGCGACGGTGAGGGTCTCGATGTCGCCCATCTCGCGGCGGTCCAAGTTGCCCGAGGTGCCGTGGTGAACGGCGTGGGTTTTCTTCCAGTAGCCGTAGGGAAACAGCGTCACCAGCCCCAGGCAGCGGCCGACGGCATCGTTGGCGCGCTGGCTGGCGAAGAACGAGCCATGCCCGCAATCGTGCTGGATGATGAAGGTACGCACGTACAGGCCGGCTGCGGGAATGGCCATCAGCAATGTCCAGCCGATGCCCCACTGGCCGACCACGCTCCACGCCATCAGTGCCCACAGCGCCGCGAAGGGCACCAGCGTGTTGACCAGCTGCCAGACCGCGCGGCCGAGGTGAGGCTTGGCGAACTGCGCGCACAGCTTGCGCAGGTTGGTGGTGGGCTGCGGTTCGATGACGGCGCTCACGGTGGGCGTTTCTCCAGGTTGAACCGCATTGTGTGGGGCGCAGGTGGCCACCACAATCACGTGCGCATGCGTATGGCGCGAACGCGGTTCACGTTTCCTCGTTCAGGAAACACGGATCGCCCATGCGCTGCCGCGCTCGCCGGCCTGCCGTCGCCCCGCTAAGCTGCCGCGATGCGCCCCTGGTTCGTCTACCTGCTGGAGTGCCGCGACGGCAGCCTTTACACGGGCATCGCGGTGGATGTCGCGCGTCGCTACGCGCAGCACGCGTCCGGCAGGGGCGCCCGCTACACGCGCGCGAACCCGCCGGTGAAGGTGCTGGCAAGCTTCCCCTATCCGGACCGGTCGAGCGCCAGCCGCGCCGAATACGCGATCAAGCAGCTCAAGCCGGCCTGCAAGCGCGCGTTGTGCGACGCACGGCGGCCGCCCCCGGCGTTCGACGACAGGGTGTTCGACAACGCCGTGCTCGGCGACCACGCGGCAGCCTGAGCGCTGCCACGGCCCCGCACGCCGGTCAGAACAGTGCGAACACCAGCTTGAGGATGCCCCACAGCGACACGGCCCACACCAACGACCGCACGTAGGGGATCCCCGCGGCGTACAGCGGGATGTAGGCAACGCGGGCCCAGAAATAGAGCTGGGCGCCGAGCGCGGTGTCGGCGCTGCCGCGGCCGGCGGCCTCCACCGCCAGCACCGCGGCGGCGAAGAACGGGAACGTTTCCAAGAAATTGCCCCACGCCCGGTTGACCCGCGCCGCGACGCCGGTCAGGGGCGGGACGTCGGCGTCGCGCGCGCTGGCATTCCATTTCAACCCGCGCTGGCGCGTTTTCAGGGACGCATCCAGAAGCAGGTGCACCAGCCCCAGCACCACCGCCCACGCCAGCATCTGCAGTTCGATCGACATGCCCTGCCCTCCCCTTCAAGTTCGACGGCGTCAGGCCGCCGGGATGTAGTCCAGCGGCGCGCCCGGCCCGATCGGCCAGCCCATCGCCATCCAGATCGCGAACAGCACCGTCCAGCCGGCCAGGAACACCATGGAATACGGCAGCATCACCGCAATCACGGTGCCGATGCCGGCCTTGGGTTCGTAGCGTTGCAGGAAGGCGATGATCAGCGCGAAGTAGCTCATCATCGGCGAGATGATGTTGGTGACCGAGTCGCCGATGCGGTAGCCGATCTGCGTCAGCTCCGGCGAGTAGCCCAGCAGCATGAACATCGGGATGAACACCGGCGCCATCAGCGCCCACTTGGCCGAGGCCGAGCCCATGAACAGGTTGGCCGTGGCCGTCAGCACGATGAACCCGGCGAACAGCACGATGCCCGGCAGCTGCAGCTGCGTCAGCAGGCCCGCGCCGTTGACGGCGAAGATCAGGCCCAGCTGGGTCCAGTTGAAGAACGCGACAAACTGGGCGGCGAAGAACGTCAGCACCAGGTAGATGCCGAGCGTGCTCATGCTCTGGCCCATGCCCTTGATCACGTCCTCGTCGCTCTTGATGGTGCCCGCGCCGATGCCGTAGGCGACGCCCGCGACCACGCCGTAGACGAAGATCAGCGCGACGATGCCGCGCAGGAACGGCGAGTTCAGCAGGTCGCCGGTCTCCGGGTCGCGCAGGACGCCGTCGGCGGGCACCGTTCCCCACAGCAGCAGCCCCGTGACGGCTGCGGTGGCGACCAGCGCGAACAGCAGGCCGCGCTTCTCGGCCGCGCTCATCGGCTCGATCGCATCCTCTTCGCCGTCGGCCTTGGGGGTGTCGGGGAAGCGCCGCGCGACGAACCGCTCGGTCACCCACCAGCCCAGCCCGGTGACCAGGAACGTCGACACGATCATGAAGTACCAGTTGGCCGCCGGGCTGACGGTGTAGGCCGGGTCGATGATGCGCGCAGCCTCCTGCGACAGGCCGGCCAGCAGCGGGTCGATGGTGCCCAGCAGCAGGTTGGCCGAGTAGCCCCCCGACACACCGGCGAACGCCGCGGCCATGCCGAGGATCGGATGCCGGTTGGCCGCCAGGAACACCAGCCCGGCCAGCGGCACCAGCAGCACGTAGCCGATTTCGCTGGCCATGTTGGACATCACGCCGGCGAACACCATCACCGGGGTCAGCAGGAACCGCGGCGCGGCCAGCACCAGCTGCCGCAGCGCGGCGCCGATCAGGCCCGAGTGCTCGGCCACGCCGATGCCGATCAGCGACACCAGCACCGTGCCCAGCGGCGCAAAGCTGGTGAAGTTGGTGACCAGTCCGGTGAGGATCCGGTGCAGGCCTTCGACACTCACCAGGTTGACCGGCGTGATCAGCTCGCCCGTGGTCGGGTGCTGCACCGCCATGTCGAACTGCGAGGCGACCCACGACAGCAGCACCACCACCACCGCCAGGATGGCGAACAGGGTCGCCGGGTGCGGCAACGCGTTGCCACCGGCCTCCACCACGTTGAGGAAACGGTCGATGGCGGAGCGCTTGGCCGGCTTGGCGGCGTCGGTCATGGGCGTGGTCCCGGTGCAAAAAAAGCAGCCCGGACTATACCCGAGCACATGGGCCGGCCCTGCCGCCGCAAAGGCCGCGCGCCACGTACCATGCGCGCCATGCAGACGATCCATTTCGAGCTGGACCGGGACTTCGTGGAACTCAACCAGCTGCTCAAGCTGGCCGGGCTGTGCGACAGCGGCGGCGCGGGCAAGCAACTGGTGGCCACGGGCGCGGTGCGCGTGGACGGCAAGGTGGAGCTGCGCAAGACCGCCAAGTTGCGCGCGGGACAGGTGGTGACGCTCGAGGGCGTCGAAATCCGGATCGTGGGTGTGCACTAGCAGCGCCTGGAGGCGCCGAACCGCCGCGTCCAGTGCCAGCCGCGTCAGGTCGCCGGCCGGCCACACCACTGTCGCCGTTGCTGCCGCTGCCGATCCGACCCTATCGGGCGCAAGGCCGACGGCCTTACCGGGCATTCCCATCCGTACGTGGCGTCTGCGACGTGCGGCCACGCCCGGCTATCATCCCGGCATCTGCCGCCGAGGGCCGCCCATGTCGATCCAGTCCAAAGCCCGCCGCGATGCGCGCAAGCGCCGTCTTGCCAAGGCCCGCCATGCCGCCGCGGATCGCCCCGCCGAGTCGATCGAGGCCCATGCCGAATTGCGTGATGCCGCCGGCAACCTGCTGGGTGGGATCGTCCGGCGCGATGGCGAATGGACCCTCGGGCTGGGCGGGCGCATCGTCGGTGGAAGCGAAAGCGCCGCGCGGGTGCTGGCGATGCTCAAGCGCGCGGCGGTGATGCACGAAGCCGAAGGCACCCAGATCCGCCTGCGCTGCTCGCCCAGCCTGGACCAGGCCGCCGCCGCGGAAGTGGCCGCCCAGGGGCTGTCGTTCGAGCAGTTCGAGAAGCAACTGGCGTCGGACCTGTCGGGCCTCTCGCTCGACGCCCCGGAGACGCCCCCCGTCCGGCACTGATGTCACCCACCGCATGGGAACGAAGACCATGGCACCCGAAGCATCGGCCGCGCGCAGGCCCATCCACCTCGGCCCGGGAGATGGCAGGCCCTACGCCATGGGCCGCATGCGGGCGCTGTTCAAGGCCGATGGGGCGGAGACCGCAGGGGCCTATTCGATTTCCGAGTGGTGGCTGGAGCCGCACACCACCGGACCCGGCGCGCATACGCATCCGGACGACGACGTGTTCTACGTGCTTGAAGGCACGATGAGCTTCCTCATCGGCGACCGCTGGGTGGATGCGCCCCAGGGGTCATTCGTGCTGGCGCCGGGCGGCACCCTCCACGACTTCGAAAACCGCGGCGACACGCGCGCGGGCGTGCTCAACGTCTCGGCTCCCGGCAATTTCGAAGCCCACATGCCGCAGATCGTCGACTGGTTCCAGCGCCACCCACCGGGCGACACCGTACGCTGATCCGCCTGTGCCGCTAAGGCGCAGGCCTCAATCGGCGGGGAACACCGGCTCCACCAGCGCATCCAGCTGCGGCCGCGCGAACAGGTAGCCCTGGAACAGGTCGATGCCGAGTTCGCGCAGCCGGTCGTATTCGGCCGGCGTTTCCACCCCTTCGGCCACCACCCGGCACCCCAGCGCGCGGCAGGTCGACACCATGCCGGCCACGATGGTCGCGCGCGCGGCATGCGCGTCGATGCCGCGCACCAGGCCCATGTCCAGCTTGACCACGTCGGGCTGGAACTCGGCCAGCAGGGCCAGCCCGGCGTAGCCGGCGCCGAAGTCGTCGATGGCGGTGACGAACCCGCGCTGCGCGTAGTCGCGCAGGATGCCCAGCGCGTGGGCCGGGTCCTGGATCTTCTGCGACTCGGCGAGTTCGAACATCAACCTGTCCACCGGGAACCCGACCTTCGCGGCGGCGGCCAGCGTGAGCCGGATGCATGCGGCCGGCTCGTAGACGGCGTTGGGCAGGAAGTTGATCGAGAGTCGGGTGCCCATGCCCAGCCGCTGGGCCGTGTCGATGGCGAGCACGCGGCAGGTCTGGTCGAAGGTATAGAGCTGGTCGGCGACGACGCGGTCCAGCACCCAGCCGGCCGGCTCGCCGCCGGGGCCGCGCACCAGCGCCTCGTAGGCGAACACCGACTGGTCGCGCACATCGACGATGGGCTGGAACGCCATCTGCAACGGGATGCCGAGCGGCTGCGCGTCGCGGCAGCGGATGCAGCCGGTGGCGGAGGGTACGTCCTCGAAGAAGTGCTCCAGGAACACGTGGCGTCCTCAGGAAGGGATACCGGAGTATCGGCAGCGGCGCGGGATTCTGGATGTGCCGGATCGGGCGCGACGCGCCGGTCTATTCCGCAGCGTCGGGCTCGGCGTCGCGCTGCTCGCCGCCGTGCAAAGGCTTGAACTCGCCTTCCTTCTTCTTGGTGTTGCGGTCGCCCGAACTGTGGCCGTACTCGCGTGGCTCGCGATCGGCCTGGCGCTCGGCGCCTGTGCGGTCATAGTGGTCAGGGCCCATCAGTGCGCTCCGGTGGTGGACTGCGGCGCAGCGTCACCCCGCGGGCATCAAGACGACGTCAGTGCGTCGCCGGCGGCCCCCGTCGCTCAGTTGTACTCGGCCAGCGGGCTCTCGGCCGGGCACGTCTCGTCGGGGAAGCCGAACCGCTGGCGCAGGGCCAGGCCGCACGCGTTCATGTCCTCGACCTGCTCGGCCAGCGCGGTGCACTCGTTGTCGAAGGCGCGGAAGAAGCGGTCGCGGCGCTGCACGAACGACTCGCCGCACTTGCGCCCCAGGCGGATGCGGTCGAGGTCGTCCTCCACCGCGTTGGGACCGGTCAGCCCGAACAGCGCCAACTCGTCGTCGGTGAGCAGGCGCAGGCTCCGGTTGGGCACCGTCATCATCAGGTCGGCCACGGTGACCGCGGCGCCGTTGCGCTCCAGGTACGACTCGGTCAGCGCATGCACTTCGCGCAGTTCGCGGTTGAGCTCGGCGCGCGATGTGGCCTCCGAATCGATGCGGATCATGCGGTGGATGCCGACGTCGCCGGCGATCATGCGCATGTCGCCGCCGGCCAGCACCAGCACGCAGGCGCTGTGGCAGACCGCGCCCTCACGCACCCAGATGGTCCAGTCCGCCTCCGCCATGCGGTCGCCCGCGCGGATGCCGTCCTCGATCATGCCGCCGGCCGAGTCGATGTCGAGGATGCGCGTTTCGACGCCCTGGGTGGTCGCCACTTCCGACACCCGCTCCATCAGCGCGGTGAACTCGGCGTTGATCTTGCCGCTGTAGCGCAACCGCAGGCGGCCTTCGTCGCGGCATTCGGCGACGCCGTGCCAGACCGCGGTGAAGCCGAGGTTCTCCAGCGGCGTGCCGTCGCCCTCGGTGGCGTAGTCGGGGTCGCAGCCGATCCAGGCGCGACCGTCGGTGAGGTCCATCGGACGCCAGTCGATCTCACGCTCGGCGCGCTCGGTCGGCGGCGTGATGTCCTCGGCGCGCGGTGCACGATCCACCAGCGCGCCGCTCTCGCCGGCGTTGGCGACCGTGCGTGCCGGGTTGTCATCGGCCTGCGGACCGCGCTGACAGCCGCCCAACGCCACCGCGAGGACGGCGGCGGCGAACAGGGGCGGCAGGGAGCGGACGGACAGGCGCAACGGCGACCTCGGGGTTTCGGAAACGGACGGCCGCATGCGCGGCCAACCCATGCAAGTCTAGTGGCCGGCCGCCAGCAGCAACGTAATGCGCGATGAATATTTCGCGCGTTGGCAGCCCCCGCAACGTCAGTGCGCGAATGCCACCGCATGAACAGGTGGCAGGCGCGCGCCCAGCATCCGCCAGCGGTCGCCCTGGTCGTCGCTGGTCCAGACGCCGCCCGTGGTCGAGCCGAAGACCAGCCGCTCGCCGGCGTCGTCGACCGCCAACGCGTGCCGGTAGACCAGGTCGTAGGCGTCCTCCAGGGGCAGCCCCTCGCGCAGCACCTGGAAACTGGCGCCGCCATCGCGCGTGCGCGCGACCACCAGCCGCGCATCCACCGGATAGCGGCGCTCGTCCTTCACGGCGGGCACGAACCACGCCGTGCGCGGGTCGCGCGGGTGCACTGCCACGGCAAACCCGAACACGGAGGGCGGCACGTCCTCGATCTCCTGCCAGTCGCCGCCCCCCGCCTCGCTGTGGAAGACGCCGTTGTGGTGCTGCACCCAGAAATGGTCGGGCGACCCGGCGCACTGCACCATCCGGTGCGGGTCCTGGATGGCGGGGTCATGGGCGCGTTCGGGCGGCATGTAGGCGGCGCGCATGCCGTCGGCCGTCTGCCGCCACGTGGCACCGTCGTCGTCACTGCGCCACACGCCGCCGCAGGAGATCGCGACGCGGATGCAGCGCGCGTCGCGCGGGTCGACACAGATGGAGTGGATACCGGGCCAGTCGTAGCCGCCGCCGAACCAGTCCGACCGTCCCGGCACGTCCCACAAGCCGCGCACCAGGTGCCAGGAGTCGCCGCGGTCGTCGGAGCGGAACAGCCCGCCGGGAATCGTGCCGGCCCACAGCCGGCCCGGCTGGTCGGCAGCACCGGCGGCCAACGACCAGATGAGCTTCAGCGCCGCCGGCTGCGCGGGCTTGCCGTCGCCGGTACCCACTATGTCGTTCGCACCGTAGGCGGGCACGGCGCACTCGACCCATGTGGCGCCGGCGTCGTCGGAGCGGTGCAGCTTGTTGCCGAAGTGGCCCAGGTCGAGCGCGGCATACCACGCCCCGTCGCGGGGGTCGGCCATCGCCAGCGCCACGTTGTCGCCCAGGAAATGCGTGGCGCCGACGGCCCATGCGCCATCGCCGTGGTGCAGCTCGAACAGCCCCTTGCGGGTCGATACCAGGATCCGAGCCGCCATGTCAGCCTCCCGACAGTGCCTGCATCACGTAGACCTCGCTGCCCGGCGCCACGGCCTGGTCGAGCGTGCGCTTGTCGCCGATGGCCTGGCCGTCGACGAATACCGCGACGTGGTGGCGCACCGCGCCGTGCTCGTCGAGCACGTAGCCACGCAACGCGGCGTGGCGGGCAAACAGGTCATCGAGCACCGCACCGACGGTCGCGCCGGACACGTCCAGCGCCACCTCGCCCGCGCCCGGGGCGTCAGTCAGCCAGCGCGCGAGCGCCGATGCGAGCACCACCCTCGGCATCACCACCCCCCTGCGGATGCGGACCGGGGGAGCATACGCCCCGCGTCCCAGTCGGCTGCCTGCCCGACGCATCGCGGCGAGCGCCAAAAGCGTCAGGCGGGGCGTTCGATGCGCCGATAGGCCGCCTTGGCGACCTGGTGCACGCCGTAGGCGACCAGGCCCAGGCCGACCAGCGCAAGCACGGTGCCGCCGCCGAGCATCTGCAGCACCTCGCCCGTGTCGGCGGTCTCCTGGGCCGAGTACAGGCGCCCGGCGCGGAAGGTGAACCAGCCGACCGGAAGCAGCACCAGGCCCCGTGCCGCCGTGCCGATCCGGCCGACCAGGGTGATACCACGGTAGGTCGACGCGCCGCCCGCGCCCATGCGCTTGTTGACGTCGCCCTTCGCCGCCTTCACCAGCTGGTGAAGGCCGTAGCCGATCACGCCGAGGCCCGCGGCCATCACCAGCCACGTGCCGAACGGCTGCTCGAGCAGACGGCCGACCCAGACCTCCTGCCCGTCGCCGCCGCCACCGCCCTCGCCCCGCGCCAGCTGCCAGGCGGTCACCGCCAGCGAGAAATAGATCACGCCGCTCAGGGCGTAGAACAGCCGCATCGCGACGCGCTTGGCGCCGGTGTCGCGGTGCTCGGGGTCCAACAGCGCCTGCACGCCGCGCCAGACGACGTGACCCAGCAGGCCGAGCGCGATCGCCATCAGCATCCAGCGGCCGCCCTGCTCGTCCGTCAGCGAGGCCAAGGCCTCGCTGGTGCCCTGGGCGCCGCCCGACGCCAGCCCGGCCTTGACCGCGATCCAGCCCACCAGGCCGTACACCACGCCCTTGGCGGCGTAGCCCATGCGCGCCACCGGGGGCACCCAGCTGGCGACCTGGTGGAGGGTGGCGCGGCTGCTGCCGCCGAGTGAGGTGTTCATGCAGGGGCTCCGTAACTGGCGTGGAAGCGCGACGTTGTCGCCCAACCCCTGTCCCGCTGGTGTGAACCCGGCCGCGCAGGCCACGCCTCGCGTATACAGGCCGGCCACCCGCCCACCGTCGAATGGGCGCATAGTGGGGGACGGCATCGCCGCCAAGCGCACCCGGCCCGGGCGCGCACCGCCGATGCGACGAGGATTGCGAATGGCCACTTCAAAGAGCCGCACCCCGCGGCGCGACACGCCGCGCAACGCGACCGCCGGGTCCACCCACCCCAAGCGCAGCGAGAGCGAGCGTATTGCCGACCACATCGCGGACTTCGAACGCGGCGGCGGCCGGATCGAAAAACTCGGCACCACGCGCGTGCTGCAGAAGGTGGACGTGCCCGCGCCGTCCGATGCCGACAAGCCGGCCGTGGACGCCCCCCGCAAACGCAAGCGCTGACCGTCCACGCGGGCGCCGCTTCCGCGCGGCTCCGCCAAAGGAGCTGGCCCTGTTCTTGCTAGCGGCTCGGACGCTTGCACGCCCGGCATACCGGGCGTAGAAGCAGGCCTGCAGGGGGAGCCTGGAGGCCGTCATGATCCGCACCCGCCCGCTTGCCCTCTCCGTCCTGGTCGCGCTGTCGGCCGGCGCCTGTACCGACACCCGCGACGCTGCACCCTCGGCCGCGCAGGCCGAACCGGCGGTGTCCTCGCCCGCCGAAGCCGCGTTGGGCGCCACGCTCCTGCAGGGGCTGGGGGACCACGACTTCCCCGTCACGAGCAACCACCCCGAGGTGCAGCGCTGGTTCAACCAGGGGTTGATGCTGACCTACGGCTTCAACCACGACGCCGCCGAACGCGCCTTCCTCAAGGCCACCCGGCTCGACCCGCAGTGCGCCATGTGCTGGTGGGGCGCGGCACTGGTGCTGGGGCCGCACGTCAACGCGGCGATGGACCCGACCGTCAACGACAAGGCATACGCACGCCTGCAGAAGGCGGTGGCACTGGCGCCGCAGGCCAGCGAGCGGGAGCAGGCCTTCATCCGCGCGCTGACCGCACGTTACGTCGAGGCACCGCCGGACGACCGCCGCACGCTGGACGAGGCCTACGCCACCGCCACCCGGCAGCTGATGCACGAGCGCCCCGACGACCTGGATGCCGCCACCTTCCACGCCGAAGCGTTGATGGACCTGCAGCCGTGGGACTACTACGACGACCGGCAGCGGCCCAAGGGCCACACCAGCGAGATCGTCTCGGTGCTCGAGTCGGTGATGAAGCGCGACCCCGACCACCCCGGTGCATTGCACCTGTACGTGCATGCGGTGGAGGCGTCATCCGATCCGCAACGCGGCGTGGCCGCCGCCGACCGGCTGCGCAAGCTGATCCCGGGGTCGGGCCACCTGGTTCACATGCCCGCCCATATCTACGCCCGCGTGGGACGCTGGCACGACGCGGTGATCGCCAACCAGCGCGCCATCGAGGCCGACGACGCCTACCTCGCGCTGTGCCGGGGCAACACGCAGGGCGTGTATCCGCTGGGCTACGTGCCGCACAACCACCACTTCCTGTGGTTCGCCGCCAGCATGGAAGGCAACAGCGCACTCGCCCGGGAGGCTGCGCTGGCGACGGCCGAGCGCACCGAGCTGCCCGAGCTGATGCGCCAGCCCGGCTTCGAGGGCCTGCAGCACTTCTGGATGACGCCGTGGTTCGAGCGCGTGCGCTTCGGCCGCTGGGACGAGATCCGCGCGCTGCCCAATCCCGCCGACGACCTGCCCTACGTCACCGCGATCTGGCACTACGCCCAGGGCACCGCGGCCGCGCGCCAGGGCCGCGACACGGCCGCGCGGCTGCACCTGGAGGCGCTGCGCCCGCTGGCAGCGGATCCGAAGATGGAAACACTGACGATGTGGGACCGCTACCCGCTCAGCCATGCGGTCAAGATCGCCGAGCGCAGCCTGTCGGCCGACGTCGCCATGCTGGAAGGCGACGACGACACCGCCATCGCGGCGCTGCGCGAAGCCGTCGCCATCGAGGACACGATTCCCTATGACGAGCCGCCCGGCTGGCATGCACCGGTGCGCCACACGCTGGGCGCAGTGCTGCTGGACGCCGGTCGCGCGGCCGAGGCCGAGTCGGTCTATCGCGACGAGCTGAAACGCAATCCCGGCAACGGCTGGTCGCTGCATGGGCTGGCGCTGAGCCTGAAGGCGCAGGACCGCAAGCGCGATGCCGCCGATGCCGAGAAACAACTCGCCCAGGCGTGGAAGCATTCCGACGTGAAACTGGTGGCCTCGCGGTTCTGACGCTGCCCGGGCCGGTCGCACGCCTGTTCGCTGCGCGTGCAACCGGCACCCGCGCCGCCGTATCCCTTCGTGCACGCCACGAAGGAACCGACCGATGCCGCTGCGCTGCCTGCTTGCCTCCCTGGTACTCACCCTGACCGCCACCGCCACCGCCCCGCCCGCGCACGCCGCCGAATGCCCCGACCGGTCCGACTACGCGCCAGCGCGCGAGGTCATCGCCGGGCTCAATCGCATTGTCTCGCCCGATGGCGTGCAGGAGCGCTACGCCGCGCCGATCGGTGGCCTCGACCAATGGGTGACGATCCGCGGCCAGGACCGCGCCAATCCCGTCGTGCTGTTCGTGCACGGCGGCCCGGCCGCGCCGCTCACGCCGGGGCTGTGGCAGTTCCAGCGGCCGTGGGAGGAGTACTTCACCATGGTCACCTGGGACCAGCGCGGCGCCGGCAGGACGTTCGCACGCACCGACCACGCCGGACTCGGCGACACGGTCCGGATCGAACGCTACGTCGAGGACGTCATCGAGATGGCCGAGCACGTCCGGAGCAAACTCGGACACGACAAGCTGATCCTGATGGCCCACAGCTGGGGCACCATCCCGGCGATGCATGCCGCGATGCGCCGGCCCGACCTGTTCCACGCGTACGTGGGCGTCGGCCAGGTCATCAACGTGCGCGACAACGAGCGCACCAGTTACCAGTACGGCGTGGACCAGGCGCGCCTGCACGGCAACCAGGCGGCGCTCGACGAGCTGGCCACGATTGCGCCATACCCCGGCGACACGCCGATCACCCGCGAGCGCATCGTGCTGGCGCGCAAGTGGGCGCAGCACTACGGCGGCCTGAGCGCGTTCCGCGACGAGTCCGACTACTACTACCGCGGCCCACGGCTCTCGCCCGAGTACGACGACGCCGACCGCTGCGCGATCAACGACGGCAACGTGTTCACGCTGGGCCGGATCCTGCCGGAGTTCCTGGAGGTGGACTTCAAACCGGTGGACCGCTTCCCGATCCCGGTGCTGATGTTCATGGGCCGCCACGACTACACCACCCCGTCAGCACCCACCGCGCAGTGGCTGGGCCGGGTCGAGGCGCCCTACAAACGCGGCGTGTGGTTCGAGCGCTCAGCGCACATGCTGCCGTGGGAAGAACCAGGAAAGATGCTGGTGAGCCTGTTGCACTACGTGCGGCCGCTGGCGACCGGCGACGGCGTGCCCGTCACCGACACGATCGACTGATCGGCAGATCGACTGATCCACTGATCGGCGCATCGGTCGCGACGCTGTTCACCCCACGCCGTCGTCCCGCCGAACGCCGGGACCCATCGCGATATGCGCCGCATCGCGCCCGGCAGCGGATGCACGCCCGACACCGGGTTCGTGCATCCGCTGACGTAACAAGGCGGCCGCTACTCCGACCCGTCCTTCAACATCCGTGGCACCACACTCACCACCACCAGCGCGACCACGGCGGTGATCACGGCGACCATCTCCTGACCCATCCCGGCCGCCATGCCGATGGCGGCGGTCATCCAGATGCCGGCGGCGGTGGTCAGCCCCTCCACGCGCTCGCCCTTGTCCATCTTGATGATGGCGCCAGCCCCCAGGAAGCCGATGCCCTGCACGATGCCCTGCATCACGCGCGTGACATCGCCGCCATCGATATCGGCCAGCAGCGGCGCCAGTACGAACAGCGCCGAGCCGATCGCCACCAGGATGTGCGTCTTCAGACCCGCCGCGCGCCCTTTGCGCTCACGCTCCCAGCCGATCAGGCCACCCAGCAGGGCCGCCGTCAGCACGCGGGCGGCGATCACCGCCAACGTGCCGGCGTCGGGCACGGAGAACTCCTGCGCCAGTGCCTGACCGACTTCTCCCATCGTGCTGCTCAAGGACGTGCCCTCCTGGGCGCAAGGGCCGGCTTACTGTGCCGCAGGGGCACAGCGGATGCGGGTCATGCTCGCGCCATCGGGACCGTCGACCTGCAGGGTGGCGTCGCCGTCGGACAGGCGCAGCACCTGCGTCGCGGTCCATTGCTGGCCTTCGCCGTCGTAGTCGGACTCCACGCGGATGCTGTCGGCATCCAGCGTGTCCACACGGCGCGGAACCGCGACGCTCTCGTGGAACCGCAGCTCGTCGGCGCTGACCGTCAGGCCCTCGATGTGGGCGTCGGGTTCCCGGCAGCCGGCCTCGTCGGCCGCCCAATCGCCATGCCAGCGCGCGGGGATCGTCGTGCCGGGTGCTCCGGTGGGTGCGTCGGCGGGTGTGTCGGCGCCATCCCCGGCGTCGCCGGCCGGCGGCATCGGGCCGTCCTGCGCGGGCGCGGACACGGGTGCGCGCTCGGCGGACGCAGCCGGGTCGTCCGCGTACGCCCCACCCTCCGCGCCTGTGTCGCCGCTGCACGCTGCGAGCAGCAGCACCAGGGTGGTCGATGCGGCCGCGACGGCCGTACGGGAGGCAATGGGCATCGCAGGTCTCCAGAACGTGGAGCGGCGATCATCCCGGGCCCGATGTGGACGCCGGGTCAGCGGCCCGCCCGTTCAGCCCATCGCACGGTGCAGCGCGAAGAACGGGATCGTCCGCCGGCGCCGGAACCCGACGCGCTCGTACAACGCGATGGCGCGTGCGTTGTGCTGCGCGACGTGCAGGAACGGCTGTTGCCCGGCAGCGATCAGCTCATTGCCCAACCGCGCCATCAACCGCCGCGCCAGCCCACGGCCCGTGTGGGCTGGATGGGTGCAGATCGCACTCATCTCGGTCGCGCCGTCCGTGCCCAGCCGCTCGCCGATCATCGCCGCCAGCCGGCCGTCCTCATAGATACCGAAGTAGCGCCCCAGCTCCATCGTGCGCTCACGGAAATAGTGCGGGTAGACCAGCGCCACCAGCCCCAGCACATCCACCCGGTGCGCCGCGGACAACGCCACCACCTCCGGGCCATCGGGCGCGTCCAACGGTGCATCGAGCACCATCTGCGACAGCTCGCCCAGCGGTTCCAGCCGCCAACCGCCGATGGCCGGTGGCGTCACGCCCAGCAGGTACACCGACTCCCCCGGCTCGACCAGCGCTTCCAGCCCGTGCCGCGCATCGGCGTCCGCATCGGCCACGCCCAGGAACGGTGCGTATTCGACCGGGTAGCGCGCAACCCCGTCCGCAAGACGCGCGATGTCCGCATGCCGCGTGCGAAGCGATGACCAGAACGGGTTGTCGAGGGCGTGCATGGATATGACTTCAATTCAGGGGCAACGATTGGACACTGGGCAACACGATTCCGACCAGTACCGATGCGTCACCGGCACCACGACCGACTTCAGGCGTCTGGTGAGCGCGTGAGGTTGCGGATATTCTCGGCGATCGGACACGCCATCACAGGAGGTGAGAATGCACGCCCGTCCAAGGATCGACCGACCCAAACCCACAACCATTCCCTCCCCCGTGCGCAAGGCCCCACGACTCGCCGGGCCCGCAGTGCTGATGTTGATCGCCTCCTTGGGCTGTTCGGGACAAACACGGCCCACTGAGTCGGATGCGACCACTGGGGCCAAGGCAGGGAGCGACGCAGCCGAGCTCCCCGCCGAAATAAGACAGGCGCTACAAGCCGGTGGTCATGTGCTGGCTCAAGAGGTGCGTGATCTGTACGGCAAAGGAGGTCGGGACGTGGCGTTGATCGTTTCGGATCCGCGCGCGCCTTCCGAAGCCCGGTGCCGGTTCTACGTCCTCGCCGAGCGCAACAATGGTTTCGTCGTGGGCGCGCGGAACGATCGGATTGTCAATTGCCGTACCCGTACCCTTCCGCTGGTAGCCGGCGTGCTGGATGACGATCTAGCAGCAGAAACGGGCCGGCTGACATACGTGGACCAGTACGCCAACTCCAATGTCACCTACCGGTTTGTACTCGACCCACCAGGAACATGGCAGCTGGAGGGCGTTTCGCGCGCCGCGCCCTACACCACCCGATCCGGTGACCTGGACGTTGCTGTCACCACAGCCGGCCCCGAACAGTTCGGTTCAATCGCACTCCCTGATGTCGACGCCGACAGTCTTGCCAATTTGCTCGACAGCCTGGAAAACACGACAAAGTAGCCGGCCAACACTGATCACAGGATGTGACGGATGGACGATCGACTCAACTACCTTTCCGTGGTGCTGCTGAAGACAGCTGTCGACAGTGGCATCGACTCGCGCGAGGAGCTCGCCGCAATCATGGGCAACGCGTCGGTGGAGACCGGACGCTTCACCACGATGCACGAGAACTTCCGATACCGCTCGGCCGAGCGGATCGTCGCGGTGGTCCCATCTGCCGCCCGCCGGTTTACCTGGCAGCAGATGGAGGATGCTGTCGAGAGCCGGGATCCCCGACGCGTCGCGACGGTCCTCTACGAAGGTCGCCGTGATCTCGGCAACACCGAACCTGGCGACGGCTGGCGCTACCACGGGCGCGGCTACTTCCAGTACACCGGCCGCTACAACTACACCCGGTATGGACGCAAGTTTGGCGTCGACCTCGCGGGCGATCCCGATCTGGCCGCCGAGCCCGAACTCGCGGCCCGGCTGGCCATTCAATACTGGCGCGACAAGGTGCCCGCCCACGCCCGGCACGACCCGGAAGCAGCTGGACGCATCATCAATGGCGGCGCCAACGGCGCGGACGCACGGGTCCGGGCGACACGGGAATGGGCAGGCGTCCTTGACGAGCGGCTGATTGCAGACGTCCGCAGCGGCAGGATCCATCCGGACCAATACCCCGTGCCAACCGACCTGTCGCGGGACGATTCACGCGCATCGGAGGTGTCCCTCCCGCCCCCGGTCGAAGGCAGGCACAGTCCGGCATTCCAGCCGGCCGCGGTTGAGTTTCGCTCGTCGGGTATCGACCAACAGTTGCACGAGCAGTGCCGCAGCGGGCTCACCGGCTGCGGCGTCGACGGTGAAGGGCACGATCACGACCGTATGGCCTTCCGTCTGGCTCTCGCTGCCCAGGCTCAGGGGCTGCAGCGCGTCGACCACGTCGTGGTCGGGGGCCGGTCCGGTCCCGATATCCGGCTTTTCGCGGTGCAGGGCGCCCTTGATGATCCTGCGCATCGTCGTGCCTCGGTGCCCTTGGCACCCCTGTCGCAAGCCGTGAGCGTCCCACCCCGGAGCGATTGTGTGGTCGATGAAGCCGTTGTCACACGTGCACCGTCCGAAGGGTTTACGGAAACGGCCCCGCACGCCACTCGCATTCGCTCCACAACCGCCTGACACGGGCACTCCAGGCAGGTCGACGCAGCACGTCAGCGCTCCAGCGCCGCCAGCGTCCGGGTCACCACGCCGGCGAGGTCCGGGGTCCAGCGCAGGACGATGACCAGGTCGTGCTCGCGGTCGACGTAGACGTAGTTCCCGCCGAAGCCGGCGGCCCAGAAGGCGGACGCGGGCGCGGCCGGAATCGCCTCGCGCCCGGTGTTGAGCCACCACAGGTAGCCGTAGTCGGGCTTCACCGGCGATGGCGTGGTGGCCTCCTCGATCCATCCGGACGGGACCAGACGCGTGTCGCCCCAGACGCCGTCGCGCTCCATCAACAGTCCGAAGCGCGCGTGGTCCAGCGTGCTGACCACCATGCCGCCGCCGAAGTGGCCGCCGCCGGAGACCGATTGCATGCGCAGCCCGTCCAGTTCGATCCAGGAATTGCCGTAGCCGTGCCAGCGCCACGTCGACGAGGCGCCGATGGGGTCCATGATGCGCCGCCGCAGCAGGTGCGGCAGCGGCTCGCGCACGACCTCCATCAGCGCCCACGCCAGCAGGTTGATGCGCACGTCGTTGTACTTGTAGTGCGTGCCGGGCGCGCGCAGCGGGCGGTGGGCCGGATCGTCGCCCTCGGGGCGGTCGGCCCAGTCGGCGACCTCCCACAGCGTCCCGCTCCAGTCGGAGGTCTGGTGCAGCAGGTGGCGCCAGGTGATGGCGCCGTTGTGCGTCCCTTCGAAACGATCGCCCGGCACGTAGCGCGACACCGGGTCGTCGAGCGACGCGATGCGTCCGTCGGCCACGGTCAGCCCGGCAACGGTCGACAGGTAGCTCTTGACCACGCTGAAGGTCATGTCCGCGCGGTGCAGGTCGCCCCATTCGGCGACGATGCGGCCGCCCCGCACGATGACACCGCTGGCGCCGGCACGCGGCTGGATCGGGCCGAGGATCCGGTAGTCGGGCTCGCGCGCACCGAACGCGTCCATCAGCACCTGGCGCAGGTCTGACGGCTCCACCTCGGCATGGGTCCGGGCATAGGCCACCGCATCGGCGAGCCTGGCGGGGTCGAAACCGGCCTCGGCCGGTGCCTGACGGGCCCAGTCGTGCGGTGGCGGCACGTAGTCCCCGGCCACGGCCGGCATCACGGTCACCACCGCCAGCAACACCAGGGCCGGCAGGCGGGTCGACATACGGCGCAACAGGCATCGCGGGTTCATGGCATGGTCGCGGCGGCGGGAACCGGCCGAGTGTACCGGCCGCTCTCGCGTTGCCCGTCCGTGTCGAAAACGGCACGCCCCGCACGTCGTCATGTTCGAAGCGCGTGTCCGCGCGCGCCTGCGGCGATGCCGCCCCTTCACACCCCAACCGGAGCACCCCATGTCCTACATCGACGGTTTCGTCCTGGCGGTCCCCAACGCCAACAAGCAGGCCTTCATCGATTACGCCAACACGTTCGACACGCTCTTCATGGAGTTCGGCGCCCTGCGGGTCATCGAGTGCTGGGGCGACGACGTCCCGGACGGCAAGGTCACCGACTTCCGCAGGGCCGTCCAGGCCACGGCCGAGGAGACGGTCGTGTTCTCGTGGATCGAGTGGCCGGACAAGGCCACGCGCGACGCGGGCATGAAGAAGATGATGGAGGACCCGCGCATGGACCCGGCCAACAACCCGATGCCGCTGGACGGCAAGCGCATGATCTTTGGCGGCTTCAACCCGGTGGTGGATATCGTGGCCAAGGGCTGACGCGCCCAGGCAGGACGGGCCGGCCGCTTGATTCCGGCCGGCCCGGCCCCACTGTCCGGACTCGCTTCCGCAACACGCAATCCGGACACCGACATGACCGCCACCACCGAAACCCGCGCCTTCGAAGCCGAGGTCGCCCAGGTCCTGCACCTGGTGACCCACTCGCTGTACTCGCACAAGGACATCTTCCTGCGCGAGCTGGTCTCCAACGCCTCCGATGCACTGGACAAGCTGCGCTTCGAGTCGATCGCCGACCCGTCGCTGCTGGCCGGCGATGGCGAGCTCCACATCGACATCAGTGTCGACGAGGCCGCGCGCACCGTGACCCTCCGCGACAACGGCATCGGCATGTCGCGCGACGAGGTGGTCGCCAACATCGGCACCATCGCCAGTTCCGGCACGCGCCGGTTCCTGGAGGCGATGGCGCAGGACGCCAAGGCCGACGCGCGCCTGATCGGCCAGTTCGGCGTGGGCTTTTACTCCGCGTTCGTGGTCGCCGACCGCGTCACCGTGCTGACGCGCCGCGCCGGCGCCGACGCCTCCGACGGCGTGAAGTGGGAAAGCGACGGCCAGGGCCAGTACACCCTGGAGCAGGTCGAGCTGCCCGAGCGCGGCACCGCGGTGGTGCTGCACCTGAAGGCGGGCGAGGACGAGTTCCTCAAGGCCTGGACGCTGCGCTCGCTCATCCACCGGTATTCCGAGCACATCGCCTTCCCGATCCGCATGCCGAAGGACGCCGGGGACGAGGGCGCGGCGGCGGAGTGGGAGACGGTCAACGCCGCCTCCGCGCTGTGGACGCTCCCCAAGTCGGAGATCAGCGACGAGGACTACCAGGGCTTCTACAAGTCGCTGGGGCACGACTTCAACGACGCGCTGGCGTGGAGCCACAACCGCGTCGAAGGCAACCAGAGCTTCACCACCCTGCTGTACCTGCCGGCGCAGCCGCCGTTCGACCTGATGATGGGCGGGCGCGACGAGCGCAAGGGCCTGAAGCTGTACATCAAGCGCGTTTTCGTGATGGACGCGGCCGAGGAAATGCTGCCCAACTACCTGCGCTTCGTGCGTGGCGTGGTGGATGCCGACGACCTGCCGCTCAACGTCAGCCGCGAGCTGCTGCAGCACAACCGCCAGCTGGACCGCATCAAGGCCAGCTGCGTCAAGCGCGTGCTGGACCTGGTGGAGACGCTGGCGCGGGACGAGCCGGAGAAGTTCGCCACCTTCATCAAGGCCTTCGGCAACACGCTGAAGGAAGGCATCGTCGAGGACCCGTCCAACCGCGAGCGCATCGCCAAGCTGCTGCGTTTTGCCTCCACCAGGGGCGACGGCGCGACGAAGTCGGTCTCGCTGGACGACTACGTCGGCCGCATGGGCGAGGGCCAGGACACCATCTGGTACGTCACCGCCGAAACCCATGCCGCGGCCGCGGGCAGCCCGCAGCTGGAAGCCTTCAAGGCGCGCGACATCGAAGTGCTGCTGATGTCCGACCGCATCGACGAGTGGATGCTCGGGTCCCTGCGCGAGTACGACGGCAAGCGGTTGCAGCACGTCGCCAAGGGCGAGCTGCCGCTGGACGAGGCCGGCAAGCAGAAACAGGAGGCCGCCGCCAAGGCCGCCGAACCGCTGCTGGCGCGGATCAAGTCGCTGCTGGGCGAGCGCGTCGAGGACGTGCGCGTGTCGGCACGCCTGACCGACTCGCCATCGTGCCTGGCGCTGGCCGACCACGACATGGCGCCGCATTTCGCCCGCCTGCTGCGCGAGGCCGGCCAGGACCTGCCCGACAGCCGGCCGACGCTGGAGGTCAACCCCGACCACGCACTGCTCAAGCGGCTTGAAGCCGAGAGCGACGAGGCGAAGGCCGGCGACCTCGCCGCGCTGCTGCTGGAACAGGCCGAGATCGCCGCGGGCGCGCCGCTCGTGGACCCGGCCGCCTTCGTGCAGCGCATGAACCGGGTGCTGACCGCGGGTTGATCCACCGCCCGCCCCGGCCGCACAGCCGGGGCGATGCGCCGGTTGACCGGGGGCGCGCGAACCCCAACAATCGCGCCCCGAAGGGGAGTAGCTCCCAATCGCTGTGGCCGTCAATTCGGGCGTCATGCCCCGGTCCAGCAGCCTGCCGCCACGGCAGGCGGGCAAGACCTTCGCCGCAAGGCGACAGGTGCAATGCCCGGGCTACGTCACCCACCGACGTATCCGTCCGTACGGGCGCCCTCGAACCTTGCGTTCGATGGCGCCTTTTTTCATTGACGGAGCGGATGGATGGACACGATCGGCAACCCCTGGCTGTGGGGTGGTTTCTTCCTGGTGGTAGTGGTGGCGTTGCTGGCCGACCTGGTGCTGATGCGCCACGGCGGGCCGCACAAGGTGACCTTCCGCGAAGCGCTGTACTGGAGCATCGGCTGGGTGCTGCTGGCGCTGGCGTTCAACGCCGGCCTGTGGTGGTACATGGTCGAAACCGCCGGCCCGGTGGTCGGCAACCGCGTTGGATTGGAGTTCCTGACCGGCTACCTGGTCGAGAAGGCGCTGGCGGTCGACAACATCTTCGTCTTCCTGATGCTGTTCACCTACTTCGGCGTGCCGGCGCACTCGCAGCAGCGGGTGCTGGTGTTCGGCGTGCTCGGCGCGATCGTGCTGCGCGCCATCATGATCTTCATCGGCGCCGCGCTGATCGTCCGCTTTCACTGGATCCTCTATGTGTTCGGCGCGTTCCTGCTGCTGACGGGCATCAAGATGTGGATGGCCGCGGGCAAGGCGCCGGACATGGACAAGAACCCGATCCTGCGCTGGATCACCGGACACCTGCCGCTGGTCAAGCGTTACCACGGCGAGGCGCTGTGGATCGGCCAGGGCCGCCGACGCAAGTACACGCCGCTGTTCGTGGTGCTCGTGATGATCGCGGTGACGGACGTGATCTTCGCGGTCGACTCGATTCCGGCGATCTTCGCGATCACCACCGACCCGTTCATCGTGCTGACGTCCAACGTGTTCGCCGTGCTCGGGCTGCGCGCGATGTTCTTCATGCTGGCGGGCATGGCCGACCGCTTCCACCTGCTGCCCTACGGCCTGTCGCTGGTGCTGTGCTTCATCGGCACCAAGATGCTGCTGGTGGATGTGTTCAAGATCCCGGTGGGCGTGTCACTGGGCGTCGTCGCGGCAGTCATCGCCACGACGGTCGTGTTTAGCCTCAAGCGGCCGCCGGTTGCGGAATCGTAGGTGAAGCCGTCTGTTTGGTGATCGCGTAGCCCGGGTAAGGCCGCAGGCCGCACCCGGGGTTCGACCCGGGTGCGCTGCGCTTACCCGGGCTACGCGTGGCCCACCAGCATCCATACGGCCATGCCCACCATCATCAGGTTCTCGGTCAGCGACACGAAGCCCAGCGGCACGCGACTGCTGCCACCCACGCACGCGCATTTGATGTCGCGCCTGTCTATGTACACGGCTTTGAACACCGACACCGCGCCGATGCCGCCGATGAACAGCGCCAGCGGCGCCGACAGCCACGTCAACACGCCGGCCAGCATCAGCACGCCGGCCGCGC
The DNA here is from genome assembly GCA_946886865.1 of uncultured Lysobacterales bacterium. The sequence goes on from CAMPJI010000006.1 coordinate 40,798, forward strand.
CTTCGGCGAACGGGTAGATGTACGAGTACGGTACCCAACGCCTGGCCAACAGGTCATAGCCCAGGAACATGCTGGAGAACGACTCCACGTCCTGCAGCTTCAGTAGCGCCAGCGCACACATGCTGATCGCGACGAACCACTCGATCGCACGGCCTGTAAACGGCGTGCCCAGCGTCGCTTGACTGAGTGCCATCGCCATCAGCGCGGTCATGGTGAACAGCGCGATGACCGGCCGGTAGCTGGTCGCGTCGGGGTCGCGGACCTTAAATCCGAAATGGCGGCGCAGGTCCTCGTAGCCGCCGATGCGCGTGCCGTCGATGAACACCTGCGGCGTGGTCTTGACGCCGTGCTCGGCCTTGAAGGCATCGGTCGCCGCGCGCGTTTCCAGGTGCCTGTCGTCGACCGCATAGCCCTTTCGCTTCAGCAGATCGACGACCTTGAGGCCGTACGGGCAGATGTGCTCGGCGGTCACCATCCGATGGACGGTCGCCACTCGGTGCGCGGGAATGTTCATGGGGAGCCTCGCTTGTCCGTAGGTGCGTCAGGACCTATGTAGCGTGCGTACCACGGTACGGAGTCAAGCATGAGCAACCTGTCGATCTCGGAGTTCGCCCGCGCTGGTGGCGTTGGCGTGGAAACGGTCCGCTACTACCAGCGGCGAGGCCTGCTGCCGCTCCCGCCTCGCACGCAGGGGTCCCATGGCGGGGGTTTCCGCCGCTACGAGGAAGGCGACGTTCGCCGACTGCGCTTCATCCGATCGGCGCAGGCGGCGGGCTTTACGCTGGAGGAAATCGGCGAACTGCTGGCGCTGGATGCCACTGCTGACCGCGGCCGCGTGCATGGCCTGGCGCAAGCCCGGATTACCGCACTCGACGCGAAGATCTCCGAACTGCAGTCGGCCCGTGAAGCACTCGCGCGGCTGGCGCGGCGCTGCGGCGGGATTGTTGACGGGAAGCCGTGCCCCATCCTCGATGCATTCGAGCCAGCGCCCCGCTGATTCCTAAGGCGGCTGCACCAACGGCCGAGCCCATCGGCATCGAACCACGGGTACCGGAGGCACGGGTATCTTCCTAGAAATGTGGCGCGTCCAGCAGCTCCAGCGTCCGGACGCAGGGCTGGCCATCGAACTTCGCCGCCAGCACCGCACGGAACGTCGATTCACCGCCCGCCGCGTGGAACAGGGTCATGCACGAGCGCAGCTTCAGGTCATCGGGCGACCCGAGCAGCGCATGCGCCGACACGCCCGACGCCAGCACCGCCGTGCAGCACTGCCGCAGCCGTGCACCCAGCACCGGGTGCGCAAGATACGCACGCGCCTCGTCCAGCCCGCTGAGGCCATACCGCCGGGACATGGCGCTGTGGCCCAGCCCGGCCAGCTGGGGAAACACGAACCACATCCAGTGCGTGCGCTTGCGGCCGGCATGCAGCTCGTCCAGCGCCTGTGCATACGTGCCGGCCTGTGCCTGGACGAAGCGGTCCAGGTCGAAGGGGTCTTCCGGATTCATGGTGATGCGTCCGTTGGCGCTGCGCGTCGCCTAGAGATGCGCCGTGAACGCCGGTTCGGCGAACCGGTCGTGCAGGCCATCGACACAAGTGACCGGGATGGACGACAGCGTTGCCTCATCCACGCCCTCCAGGCAGCCGATGTTGACGCCAACCATCGTTCCGACCGGCGTGTCGTTGCCGACGCCGAACACGCGTACGCCGCAGTGGCGGCAGAAGTAGTGGTGGTTGCGCTCGCCGGCGAAGACGTAGCGGGTGAGCTCCTCCTCGCCCTGCAGCAGGCGGAACTGGTCCGGCATCGCCACCGCGGGCCAGAACCGCGTGCGCCGGCAGATCGAGCAGTTGCAGCGGAAGCTGGGTTGCGTGAGGTCGAGGTCGGCTTCGATGGCCACGAGGCCGCAATGGCAGCTGGCGCGATAGGTCGTTCGCATGGATCCTCCGGTTGGTCGATCGGACCGGTGTCGGCGTCGCTACACCTGCACCGTCTTCCAGCGCCCACGGGTGAACAGCCACAGCGTGAACAGCCCGACCGCGGTCTCGGACACGAACACGCCCCAGAACACGCCCGTCTGCTGCCAGCCCAGGTGCAGCGCCAGCCACCAGCACAGCGGGATCTGGATCAGCCAGAAAAACACCGCGTTGATCTTGGTCGGCGTCACCGTGTCGCCGGCGCCGTTGAAGGCCTGCACGGTGACCATCCACCAGCCGTAGACGAAGAAGGAATACGACAGGATGCGCAGCCACTCCGCGCCCACGTCCACTACGGCGGCGTCCTCGGTGAACAGGCCGACCAGTTCGCGCGGCAGCAGGAAAAACACGACCGACACGGCCACCAGGTAAGCCATGTTGTACCAGCCGATCCGCCACACCGACGCTTCCGCGCGGCCCGGCTCGTGGGCGCCCAGGTTCTGGCCCACCAGCGTGGCGGCGGCGTTGGACATGCCCCACGCCGGCATCATCGTGAACATCATGATGCGGATGGCAATCGTCGCCCCGGCCACCGCTTCACTGCCGATGCTGGCCAGGATCCGCATCAGGAAGATCCACGACGTCATCGCCACGATCATCTGCCCCACCCCGCCCAGCGAGGTGCGCACGATGTGCCACAACGTCGCGCCCTGCAGCGCCAGGTGCGACCCCAGCACGCGGATGTGCTGGCTGCCGCGGAAGAGGATCCACAACTGCATCAGCACGCCTACGCCGCGGCCGATGTTGGTGGCGATGGCCGCGCCTTCGATGCCCATCGCCGGCACCGGGCCCCAGCCGAAGATCAGCAGCGGGTCGAGCACGATGTTCAGCCCGTTGGCGACCCACAGCACGCGCATCGCGGTGGCGGCATCACCGGCACCGCGGAACACCGCGTTGATCACGAACAGCAGCATGATCACGACGTTGCCGCCGAGCATCCACTGCATGTAGGGCACGCCGTGGGTGAGCGTCCACTCGTCGGCGCCCATCAGCGCCAGCAGGTCGCGCGCCCAGACGATGCCGATGACCGCCACCGGTACCGACACCAGCACCGCCAGCCACACCGCCTGCGCCGCGGTGACGGCCGCCTCTTCCCGGCGGTGCTCGCCGATGCGCCGCGCGACCAGCGCGGTCACACCCATCGCAAGTCCAATGGCGACCGAATACAGCAGGAACAGGTAGCTCTCGGTCAGCCCGACCGTCGCCACCGCCGACGCACCGAGCTTGCCGACGAAGAAGATGTCGACCACCGCGAAGGTGGACTCCAGCACCAACTCCAGCACCATCGGCACGGCCAGCAGGAACACCGCGCGGCGCAACGGAATCGTCGTGTAGTCAGCGCCGGTGCCGCGGATGGCGTCGCGCAATTCGGCCCAGAGCGACTGTGAACCGGGTGCAGCCGCCGAAGCCGGGGCGACCGCGGATGGCTCGGGGCTGGCGTGGGGATCGGTGCTCATCGGATGTCCGTTTACGGGCCGCAAGGGATGGTACGGCCGCATCCGGCGCACCGTGTATATCGGTGCGACGGACGAACATGCGGGTTTTCGACAGTCAGTTCACCCAAGCCGCCGGCAGGGCGGCGGGGCCCGCCAGGCTCCGGCGTGCCGCCACAGGCGAGCGGGGTCTGTCAGCCGTCCTTCGGTTGAATGGGCGTGGACGCCCACGCCAGCGCCTGCTCATGCTCGGCGCCGGGGAACACCCGCATGTCGATGCGCGGGAAGAAGGCCGACCAGAACCGCACCAGGCCGGTCAGCCAGTCGCTGTCGGTGACCACGGCGCCGCGCGCGAAGCGGTGCCACTCGCCCAGCTTGCGGACCGAGTACGCGACGTCCTTTCCGAACGCCGCGGGGGTCACGCCACTCATCGCCCGCATGTCGAAGTACATCGCGATGCGGTCATGGTCGGCCAGGCGCGACTCCAATGCCTCGACCACCCGGTCGTGGCCGTCCTCGGTGAGTTTGCCTTCGACACGGAAGGCCGCGACATGTGGCGGTGCCGTCAGTTCGGTGATCATGGCGGGCTCCTCTCTAAGGAAGGCCCAATTGGAACGAGCGCAGCATTAAGCAGGGGTCAAGAGAAAAAAATAGCTACATAAGAATCGAGGAACACGCGCAATTGAACGCTAGACGCGGCGGCAGCTAGCAATCTCCAAGCAGTCTCTCCAAAACGGTACGAGTTGCCGTTGCATCGCCTAATGCAGTGTGACGCTCGTGGGCACCAGGTTCTGCTCCAAAAAACTTAAAAAGGCCATCCGAAGAAAGACAAGATGCCGGCAATCGCCCCTTGAGGACCCGTTCCAATACCAGAGAGTGAGAATCTAACGTTCGATGAGACACCAAGTCTAAAAAACTGGATTCGGATAAGAACGCGAGCTTCTGCAGAAACGCTCTATCGAACGAAACATTATGGCCCGCGAGCAGCAAGCGCTGATCACCAGCGAGACTGGAAAGATAACTACCAATCTTTTCTGCAGCGGACTTAACATCAGTAGCGTTTTGCACCCAAGAGCTACGAAAATTTTGAAAATTATTCCGCGCGAAGCGGTTCCAATGAACCTGACCACGATTGGACACATATAGCTCAAGATGTGGCTTAGTTCGATCCATCGGAACCATCGCAACCGCCAAGAGCTCGTGGACAAAAGGATTGGGACCAGTGGTCTCGGTGTCTACAACGACGATGGATCTCTGGTCAATCATTTCTTCAACCTAGACAAAACAAACGTTTCAGATATCACTGAGTTGCCAAACATCTTCCAGTGAAAACGATAGCTCTCTGAGAATCCCCACACAGCGAGAACAGACAAAAATAGACTCAGCAAAACCGGAAGCCACCTTGGCCCATCTTCGGCCTGGAGGCTGATTGCCGCACCAAACCAGGCAAGAAAATATGTAAGCCAGAACCATATAGCGGAAGCAATAGCAAGCGACCGGTGTAGCGTGTATTTGTTCTGATACGTAACAATCAACGATTGCGTTAATTGTTGCGCCACACGACTCTTCGCTACAGGATAGAAAGAAGACCAACCGTTGGATTGCGGCGGCAACTGGAGAAACTGCACGCCCTCAGCCAGCAACGGCTCCAGTCCGGCCGAGTAGCTCTCGCGCGGCTTAGGAATAGAGAGCTTGAGGCAGCGGGAGAGGTCCTCCCGCGCGCGCTGAATTTTAGACGATGCGGAGCTTTCCCGAGCTCCACCGCTACGACCTACCCAGTTAATCAAATGACCAAGAAAGTACGAGGCAACTGCGACGTATATAACGAGCCCAAGCTTCAGCTCGTTGGGGACGAGTACATAGCCATCAGAAATGCCTCTCATGGCCAAAGTTGGCAGGTAATCGACAGAAAGTATTGGTGCAAGGTCACCTACACACCACCACCACCACCCGAGAAAAAGGAACAGAACGAAGCCCGGAATAAAAATCCCAAACAACTCGTAGCTTAGATTAGTAAGTTTGCTGAGTAGTTGATCCATGCGCCCCCCTTTTTCGTTAAGTCACACCATCGGCAACTTCAGTCCCTGCTCCTTCGCACACTCGATGGCGATCTCGTAACCGGCATCGGCATGCCGCATGACGCCGGTGCCGGGGTCGTTCCACAACACGCGGGCGATGCGCCTGTCGGCTTCCGCGCTGCCGTCGCAGACGATGACCACGCCGCTGTGCTGGCTGTAGCCCATGCCGACACCGCCGCCGTGGTGCAGGCTGACCCAGGTCGCGCCGCCGGCGACGTTGAGCATGGCGTTGAGCAGCGGCCAGTCGGATACGGCATCGCTGCCGTCCTTCATCGCCTCGGTTTCGCGGTTGGGCGAGGCAACGCTGCCGCTGTCGAGGTGGTCGCGGCCGATGACGACCGGCGCCTTGAGCTCGCCGTTGCGCACCATTTCGTTGAACGCCAGGCCGAGCTTGTGGCGCTGGCCCAGGCCGACCCAGCAGATGCGCGCCGGCAGGCCCTGGAACTCGATGCGCTCGCGCGCCATGTCCAGCCAGTTGTGCAGGGCCGCATCGTCGGGGATCAGCTCCTTGACCTTGGCGTCGGTCCTGTAGATGTCCTCCGGGTCACCCGACAACGCGACCCAGCGGAACGGGCCGATGCCGCGGCAAAACAGCGGGCGCACGTACGCGGGCACGAAACCGGGGAAGTCGAACGCGTCCGCGCAGCCCTTGTCCTTGGCCATCTGGCGGATGTTGTTGCCGTAGTCGAACGTGGGGATGCCCTGGCGGTGGAATGCGAGCATCGCCTCCACGTGCAGGCGCATCGAGGCCTTGGCGGCATCGCGCACGCGCTCGGGCTCGGCCTGCTGCTCGGCCAGCCACTGCTCCACCGACCAGCCGGCCGGCAGGTAGCCGTGCACGGGGTCGTGGGCGCTGGTCTGGTCGGTGACGGCATCGGGCTTGACGCCGCGGCGCACCAGCTCGGGCAGCACCTCGGCGGCGTTGCCCAGCAGCGCGATCGACCGGGCCTCGCCGGCCTGCGTGTACTTCTCGATGCGCGCGAGCGCGTCGTCGAGGTCTGAGGCCTGCTCGTCGACGTAGCGGGTCTTGAGACGGAAGTCGATGCGGCTCTGCTGGCACTCGATGTTGAGGCTGCAGGCACCGGCAAGGCTCGCGGCCAGCGGCTGCGCGCCGCCCATGCCGCCCAGGCCCGCGGTCAGGATCCACTTGCCCTTGAGGTCGCCGCCGTAGTGCTGGCGGCCCATCTCCACGAACGTCTCGTAGGTGCCCTGCACGATGCCCTGGCTGCCGATGTAGATCCAGCTGCCCGCGGTCATCTGGCCGTACATCATCAGGCCCTTGCGATCGAGCTCGTGGAAGTGCTCCCACGTCGCCCACGCCGGCACCAGGTTGGAGTTGGCGATCAACACGCGCGGTGCATCGCTGTGGGTCGGGAACACACCGACCGGCTTGCCCGACTGCACCAGCAGGGTCTCGTCGTCCCCCAGCGTTTTCAGGGTGCGCAGGATCGCGTCATAGCTTTCCCAGTCGCGCGCGGCGCGACCGATGCCGCCGTACACCACCAGGTCCTCCGGACGCTCGGCCACGTCGGGATCGAGGTTGTTCTGCAGCATCCGGAATGGCGCCTCGGTCAGCCACGACTTGCAGCTGAGTTCGGTGCCGCGCGGCGCGCGCACGGTGCGGGAGGGGTCGTGGCGGGTGGACATGGGACAGGCCCTGCGGTGGAAGCGAAGGCCGGGATTATCGCAGGGGCGACGAACCCTGTAGGAGCGGCTTCAGCCGCGAACGCCTATCCCGATGGGTGCGGGGCTCCCAGGAGGGAGGTGAGCGCCGCACACCGCGCGCGTTCCGCTCGGAACACAATCCCGTGCGGCATTTGTAGGAGCGACGTGAGTCGCGACCGCGCAGCTGCCCGGAGTCCGGTTCGCGACTTACGTCGCTCCTACAAGGGCCCGGAAGTTCCGACCCGGGTTGCGCGACTGAAGCCGCGCCTGCAGGGGCCAGAACGAAAACGCCCGGCATGGCCGGGCGTCTTTTCACTGCATGGACGGTCCGTCAGTAGATCGAGGTATCCAGACGTCGCAGGGCATCGGCGATATCCAACTCGCCTGTGCGCTCCAGATCATCGCGGCTGTAGACACGACCGTGCGCGATCACGCAATCCTTGCCCTTTTCGCGCATCGAACGCGTCTGGATGTGGGTGCCGGTGTAGCGCATGCAGTTGCGGTCGGCATCCTTCTGCACTTCGGCTTCCGCCTCGAGCTGGGCCTGGGCCCGTGCATCGGCTTCGGACTGGACCGGCGGTTCGGCCGGGACGGCAAAAGCGGCCGCACCCAGCACGCCGGCGGCCAGCAAGCGTTTCATCATCGGATGGTTCATGGCGTCACCTCGCGGGGTGGGGGACACAAGAGCAGGCATCGCCTGCGCCCACCCACGATACGCCGATAGCGCCAGGACGGCGGCCGCGACGGCCCACGTATTCAGAACGAAGTCAGCCGCGCGGACACGTCTCGCTGCGGCCAGCATGGAAGGCCGCCACCTCCTCCGGCGTGGCCGGCCGCGGGGCGATGCCGTCGTCGAACAGCACGCGCCACACGCCGTCCCCGCCCCGGTGCCAGACCGAGGTGAACGCGCCGATGCGGTGCTGGACGGGATCGGCGGGGTCGACGGCTTCGTAAAGCGCCGGGCCGCTGGACCAGGCCATGTCGCTGACGCCGCCGATTGCGGTGTGGGTGGGGTACCACGACAGGCGCACGCGCGTGCCCGCGATCAGCCCGGCCCACTCGGCGGTAATGGCGGCGCGGCCGCGGGTCACCCCCGGGCGGCTGACGCCGAAGGCCGCGTCTTCATGCAGGTGCGCGGCGAACGCCTCGGCATCACGGTCGGCCACGGACCTGGCGAAGCTGAGCTCACGCGCCCACACCTCGCACTCGGCCGCACTGAGCGCCGCCAGCGGCGGTGCGGGAGGCGCACTGGACGGCGCAGGTTGCGCCAGTGTGGATGGCGCCAGAAGCAAGGCAAGGATCGAGGTCGGGACGCGCATGGCCGGGGCTCCGGAAGGTTGCCGGCACTATCGGCAAAGCCCACCCCGGCAACCAGCGACTAAAGTCATCCCGCAACAACCGTCCGTCAGAATGACCCCATGCGACTGATCCCCGCGGCCGCCACGGCCTTGTTAGCCCTGCTCCTGTGCGCGTGTGCCACGCCCCGGCACGCGCCGCCACCCGCCACCCCGGCCCGCGTGCCGGTCCTGCTGGTCTCGCTGGACGGCTTCCACCCGCGCCACCTCGGCCAGGGCCGGACGCCGACCCTCGATGCGCTGGCCGCGGGTGGCGCCCGTGCGCAGTGGATGACGCCGTCGTACCCGTCGCTGACCTTCCCCAACCACTACACGCTGGTGACCGGGCTGCGGCCCGACCGCCACGGCATCGTGCACAACACGATGCGCGACCCGGCGTTGGGCCAGTTCAAGCTGAGCGACCGTGACGCGGTGGGCGATGGCCGCTGGTGGGGCGGCGAACCGCTGTGGGTGACGGCCGAGCGCGCCGGGCTGCCGACGGCGACGCTGTCGTGGCCCGGCAGCGAGGCGGAGATCGGGGGCGTGCGCCCGACGCGCTGGCACCTGTTCGATGACGCCCGTCCGGTCGACGACCGCATCGACACCGTACTGGGCTGGCTGCGGGAACCGCCGGCCACCCGCCCCCGGTTCGCCACGCTGTATTTCGAGCATCTCGACCATGCCGCGCACGCCCATGGCCCGGACTCGCAAGAGGCCCTGGAGGCTGTGCAACGGCTGGATGCGGCACTGGGTCGCCTGGTCGACGGCCTGCGCGCGGGCGGTGCTCTCGATGCGGTCAACATCGTGGTGACCTCCGACCACGGCATGGCGACCGTGGCGCCGGGCCAGGTGGTGGTCGTGGAAGACATGGTCGAGGAGGCCGACGCGCGACTGGTCACCACCGGCCAGTCGGTGGGGTTCACGCCGCTGCCGGGCCGCACCGCGCAGGCCGAGGCGCAGTTGCTCGGCCGCCACGACCACTACGCATGCTGGCGCAAGGGTGAGCTGCCGGCGCGCTGGCACTACGGCCGGCACCCGCGGGTGCCGGCCATCGTCTGCCAGATGGACGAGGGCTGGGATGCGATCCGGCGCGACTGGGTCGAGAGCCGGCCGTCGCACGACCGCGGCTTGCACGGCTACGACCCGGCGCTGCCCTCGATGCGCGCCCTGTTCATCGCGCACGGTCCGGCGTTCCGTCCGGGCACGGTGCTGCCGCCGATCGAGAACGTGGACGTGTATCCGCTGCTGGCGCGGCTGCTGGGCGTGCCGCCAGCGCCGAACGATGGCGATGCGCAGGCGTTGCTGCCGGCGCTGCGCGCGACGAGTCCGTGACCCCTGTAGGAGCGACGTAAGTCGCGACCGGCCTCCGCCCACGGCGATGGCATCGCGACCCACGTCGATCATCAACCCCGGCTCTTGTAGGAGCGGCTTCAGCCGCGATGCCTTTCCCGTTGCCCGACCAGGCATCCGATCGCGGCTGAAGCCGCTCCTACAGAGGGCACGCAGGCCACGCACATCGATGTCCGATTCCGGCCAGTCCATGCCGCGACCCGGTGCTAGCCTGCATCCATGGCCGCTGTCCCCGCCCCTGTCGATTCCCCTGCCGAGCCGCTGCCGGACCGGGCGATCTGCGACCAGGCGCGCCTCAGCCGCGACGCGCGGTTCGACGGGCTGTTCTTCACCGCGGTGCGCAGCACCGGCATCTACTGCCGCCCCGTGTGCCCGGCGCCGCCGCCCAAGCGCGAAAACGTCCGCTACTACCGCCATGCGGCCGCGGCCGAGGCGGCCGGCTTCCGTCCGTGCCTGCGTTGCCGGCCGGAGTTGGCCCCCGGCGACGGCACCTGGCGGCGCGGCGATGCGACGGTGGCGCGTGCGCTCAAGCTGATCGACGAGGGCGCGCTGGTGGAGCAGCCGGTCGCGGCACTGGCCGAGCGCGTGCACCTGGGCGAGCGGCAATTGCGGCGCCTGTTCGTCGACCGGCTGGGCGCCCCGCCGCTGGGCGTCCATGCCACCCGACGGCTGCTGTTCGCCAAGCAGCTGCTGACCGAGACCGCGATGCCCATCACCGACGTCGCGATGGCCGCCGGGTTCGGCAGCCTGCGGCGCTTCAACACCACCTTCAAGGACGCCTACCGGATGGCGCCGCGCGACTTGCGTAGGCAGCCGCGCGAGGCCGTCGGCGAGGCGCTGGTGCTGCGGCTCGGCTACCGGCCGCCGTACGACTTGGCCGCGATGCTCGACTTCCTCCGCGGGCGCGCGTTGCCCGGCGTGGAGGTGGTCGACAACCGCGGTTATGCGCGCGTGCTGGCACCGGAACGCGCGGGCCAACCGGCCGGCTGGCTGCGAGTCACCGCGTGGCCCGGCGGCGAGCACGCGCTGAGGTTGGAGCTGCACGGGACCTCGCCCGCGCGCCTGCTGCCGGTGGTCAACCGGCTGCGGCGGATGTTCGACCTGGACGCCGACCCCGATGCCATCGCACGCGCACTGGCGGTGGACGCCGGCCTGCACCCGCTGCTGCACGCGCGCCCGGGCCTGCGGCTGCCCAGCGGCTGGGACGGCTTCGAGATCGCGGTGCGCGCGGTGCTCGGCCAGCAGGTCAGCGTCGCCGCCGCGCGCACCCTGGCCACGCGCCTGGCGCACCGCTTCGGTACGCCGCTGGAGGCGGCGCCCGCGCCCGGCCTGACGCACCTGTTCCCGACGCCCGATGCGCTGGTCGATGCCGACCTCGGCGCCATCGGCCTGACCCGCGCGCGCGCCGACACGGTGCGCACCGTCGCCGCGGCCCTGCTCGACGGCCGCGTGGACTTCCGCGCCGAGCGCACGCTGGAAGACTTCGTGGCGCGCTGGGTCGCGCTGCCCGGCATCGGCCCGTGGACGGCGCAGTACATCGCAATGCGTGCACTCGGCCACCCCGACGCGTTCCCCGCCGAGGACCTGGTGCTGCAGAAGACCCTGCCCGGCGACGGCAGCCGCCTGACGGCGCGCGACCTGTCCGCACGCGCGCAGGCCTGGCGGCCGTGGCGCGCCTACGCCGTCATCCACCTTTGGCGTAGCGCGGCGCTGGCCGCGCCCGCACCGCGCGCATCACGCAAGAGAGCAACGACATGACCACCATATGGACCCACATCGACAGCCCGGTCGGCCCGCTGCTGCTCGCCGCCGACGAGGCCGGCCTGCGCGCCATCGAGTTCCGCGACAACCGGCACCCGGTCAGGCGCGATGACAATTGGCAGGCGGGCGCGCATCCGGTGATCGACGCCGCCACCGCGCAACTGCGCGAGTATTTCGACGGTAGTCGCCGCACGTTCGACCTGCCGCTGGCACCGCGCGGCACGGCGTTCCAGCGTACGGTGTGGGACGCGCTCGACGCGATCCCGTATGGCCAGACGTGGAGCTACGCGCAGCTGGCCCAGCGCATCGGCAACCCCGCCGCCATGCGCGCGGTGGGCGCGGCCAACGGCCGCAACCCGCTGCCGATCGTCCGGCCGTGCCACCGCGTGATCGGTGCCGACGGCTCGCTCACCGGGTTTGGCGGCGGACTGCCGACCAAGCTGTTCCTGCTCGAACTGGAAGGCGCGCTGCCGCATGCCGACGTGGCGGCCGCCGACCTGTTCGCGCAGGCCTGAGACCTACATTCCGCGGAAGCGGTGCAGGAACGCGCCGCTGACGGGCAACGATTCCTTGCGGCCGCGCAGGCGCAGGTGCCACTTGCCCAGCTCATCCTTGCGCACGCGGTCGATGGCGGCCACGCGCACCACCACGCCGCGATGGACCTGCCAGAACGTGTCCGGGTCCAGGCCTGCAAGCAGGTCCTTGAGCGGCGTGCGGATCACCGCGTCGGCGTCACCGGTCACCACGCGCACGTACTTGTCCTGCGCCTGGAAATACAGCACATCGTCGATGCCGATCATGCGCACGCTGTCGCCGATGCTGGCGCTGATCCAGCGCACCTGCCGGTCCCCGCGCGGGCGCAGCGCGGCTTCGAGTTCATCCACGCGGGCCTGCAGGTCGCCGTCGTCGCGCGTGGCCAGGCGCTCGCGCAGCCGGCCCACGGCGCGTGCCAGGTGGACCGGCTGCACCGGCTTGAGCAGGTAGTCCACCGCGCCCGCTTCGAACGCGCGGATCGCGTACTCGTCGTAGGCGGTGGTGAACACCACCAGCCCGCCGGCGGCAACCACCGCGCGCGCGACGTCCAGACCGCTGACGCCGGGCATGCGGATGTCCAGGAACGCCACCGCCGGCCGCAGCTCGGCCACGGCCTGCAACGCTGCGACGCCGTCCTCGCAGGCGGTGACCGACTCCAGTTCCGGCCAGGCATCGGCCAGCATCGATAGCAGCGCGGCGCGTTGCGGCGCCTCGTCCTCGGCGACAATGGCGGCGAGTCCGCTCGACGTCATGTGCGTCTGGCTCCAGTTGATTCGACCGACGCTTCCGGCGCTTCCAGTGGCAGGCGGATCTCCGCCTCCACGCCCTGCCCCGGCGCGCTGCGCATGTGCAGCGCGGCGCGGCCGCCGTAACGCTCCAGCAGCTGTTCGCGCACGTTGGCCAGGCCGACGCCGCTGCCCAGCCCGGGCTGCAGGCCGATGCCGTCGTCGATCACCGTGACGTTGAGGTGGTCGGCATCCTCCAGCGCGCGCACCACCACGCGACCGGGGCCCGGCTTGGGTTCGATGCCGTGCTTGATCGCGTTCTCCACCAGCGTGATGAGCAGCAGAGGCGGATACGGCCGGGCGCGCAAGGCCTCGTTGGCCTCAATCGTGTACGAAAGCCGGCCGCCCATGCGCAGACGCATCAACTCCAAGTAGCTCGTGCAGATATCCAGCTGCTGGCCGAGGGTGGAATGCACCAGCCCATCGCCGTCGTCGCGCAGCTGCGGGATGGTGGCGCGCAGGTGGTCCACCAGCGCGTCCAGCGTGGCCTCGGCCTGCGCCGGGTCCTGGCGCACCAGCGCGCGCACCGAGGCCAGCGTGTTGAACAGGAAGTGCGGTTCGACCTGCGCCTGCAGCACGCCCAGGCGCAGGTCGCTGTGCTGCTTGAGCTCACGCAGCTGCGCGACTTCCTGCGCATGGTGGTTGTCGAGCCAGCGCCGCTGCTCGCTGAAATAGGCGCGCAGTGCCAGGCCACCGCCGAAGAGGCCGTAGACCACCACCAAGAAGACCAGGTTGATGGTGAGCGCGACGGCGCGTTCGACCATCGGCACCTCTCCAGTGATCGCGGGAAGGGGTTGGCCGTTGCTGCGGTAGGCGGCTTCGACCACCTGCTCGACGTACGACGACGCCCAGAAGTCGGCCACGAAGCTCACGCCGATGCCGACCAGCACCGCCAGCACCACACCGCGGCGTTCCCTGGCCGCAGGCCAGCGCCGGTAGCGCACCCATGCCGCCAGCGCCGGCCCGGCCGTGGCCATCAGGGTGAAGGCGGCGAACAGGTGCAGGCCCGACAGCACGCCCGCGCCATAGTCGCGGGTGGAGAAGCCCACGCCGAACGCGGTGACCGCGGCGAACACCGCGATCACCGACGCGAACAGCCCCGTGCGCCCGCGCAGCCACGGACCGCTGAACACCGGGAACTGCCGATAGCGGCTCCACACCGTGTTGCCGCCGATCAGCACGTCGGGCGGCAACGACCGGTCGAGCGCGTAGGTCGGTGGTGGAGCGGGTGCGGCAGTCATCGGCATCGCCCTAGCGTCGCGCACCGCGCAGGATCTGGCCACCCTGGTGCAGCGCAAGCGCGGTGACCTCGCCCGCGTCGTTGCGCTCGAAACGGATCTCGATGCCGTACTCGGCAGCTTCGAAGACGTCGGCCGACACCGGCGCCAGCGCGAACGCGCCCTGCCCCGTGGCCTGGGCGAACAGGGTGTCGCCTTCCACGCGCACGTTGAGCGTCATCGACGGCATCAGCGGGTAGTCGCCGGCGTAGGCCGCCAACTGCGCGGGTGTTGGCGGGGGGATGGGCATCGATGCGTCCGCGCCATTGCCGGCGGCTTCGACGCGACGCGCCGCCATCACACCGCCGCCCTGGTGCCAGGTGAACCGATAGGTTCTGTCGGCCGCACGTTGAGGTCGCAGCAGCGCGTCGAACGCCAGCGGGTAGAAGTCGCCCGCGTCGTCGTAGCCCAGTTCGAAGGCCGGTTGCCCGGGCGCCTGGATCTCAAGCGCGTCGCCCTTGCGCCTCACCTCCATGCGCGGCCCGCCCTGCAGCTGCCAGGTGCCGGCCAGCGCATCGAGGAGCTCCGCCGGCGGCTGCGTCGCCTTGCGCGGCGCGCCCAGGGGAACGCGCGGGTCCAGCAGGTGCAGGCCAAGGCTGCCGAGCCCGCCGACCGAGGTGAGCGCGGTATCCGACAGCACCACCACGCCGCGCTTGCGGTCGGTATCGAAGGCCACGAAGGAGGAAAACCCGCCGGTACCGCCTTCGTGCGCGTGGACGGTGCGGCCTTCCATCGGCGCGAGCATCCAGTTCATCGCCATCGGTTGGCCCGACGCGGTGTCGACCGGCTGGCGGGTGCGCGCGAGTGCGGCATCCAGGGGCGAGGTGCGCTGCCCGAGGTGCGCCTGCACGTAGTGGACCAGGTCGTCGAGCGTGGCCCGCACACCGCCGACGCCGGCCAGCACGGGGTCGAAATGCCAGGCGCTGGCCGGCTGCGCGTTGGGGGTGTGGCCGGTGGCGGTCCGCACGCCGGTGGGCGGATCGGACAGGTGCGCGCCGTCCATCGCCAGCGGCGTGAACACGCGCTCGCGCAGCAGCGCGTCGAAGTCCCGGCCGGCGCGCCGCGCGACCGCGTACGAGAGCAGCATCGAGGCGTAGTTGGAGTATTCGAAACGGGTGCCCGGTGCACTGGGCAGCGTGACATCGGACAATGCGTCGAGCAGGGCCTGCGGCGTCAGCTTCGCGTACGGGTCGGCCATGTCGTTGACCAGCCCGCCCGGCGGCAGCGCCGGCAGGCCACTGGTGTGGGTCACGACGTGGCGCAGCCGGATCGGCGCGCCCTCGAATTCCGGCACGGCTGTACCCGCGGGCAGGTAGTCGGCCAGCGGGTCGTCCAGGTCGGCCTGGCCACGCTCGACCAGCTCGGCCAGCAACGTCGAGGTCAGTGTCTTGCTGACCGAGCCGATCTCGAACGCGCTGTTCGGGCCGATGCGCGGCGAGCCGGTGGCATCGGCGCAGGCGAAGCTGCGTGCGACCGAGTCGTCGATGACCGCCACCGCGAAGCACGCACCGGTGCGGTCGCCGTGCAGGCGTTGGGCGACGATCGCGTCGAGCTCGGCATCGGTCATGGCGTGAGCGGGAAAGGTGACCGCGGCGGCCAGCGCGAGGACGAGGGGGCGAAGGGATCGGGACACGGCGGGCTCCTGGTGGGGTGGAGCCTGAAGCATCGGCCCGCAGTGCGCCTTCCGCCGGACCTTGCGATGGAGGGCCTGTTGGGCGCGACGGAACCGGCCTTCGGCGACGTGAACATGCATGGGGACGTTGGGCGCATCACCCATCGGCTCTCCCCTGTGGGCGTGCGGCCCTGTAGGAGCGGCTTCAGCCGCGATCGGATGCCTCGCGCTCGACTGGAGATCGGATCGCGGCTGAAGCCGCTCCTACATAGGCACTTCTAGTCTGCGAGCAGACGCCCCATGGCACTGCGATAGCGCCCGCCAATCGCATCGGCGGCCCGGTGCCGACCGCCCTGCACGACGCACCGCCCGCCCACCCACACCCGGTCGACCAGCGACCGGTTGCCGCTGAACACCCAGCGGTCGACCGCATCGCCGTCGTCGGCACCGGCCATCACCGGCGCGTCCATCGACAGCGAGAACGCATCCAGCGGCTGTCCATCCCGCACGCTGGCGGAGGCATGGCCCGTCGATGCGGCTGCACTGGCCGCCACGCCGCCCAGCAGCGTCTCGCCCACACTGCGGACCTGCGGTGACGTCGCGATGTTGCGGCGGCGGGTCGCCAGCCGCTGGCCGTACTCCAGCCAGCGCAGCTCCTCCACCGGGCTCACGGAGATGTGAGAATCCGACCCGATGCCCCACGCGCCGCCGGCGTCCAGATAGTCGCGCAGGCGGAACAGGCCGTCGCCGAGGTTGGCCTCGGTCGTGGGGCAGATCGCCACCGTCGCACCGCTGCGCGCGGCGCCGGCCACCTCCGCGTCGTCCAGGTGGGTCGCGTGGACCAGCGTCCAGCGTGCATCGATCCCGGCATGGTCCAGCAGCCATTGCACCGGGCGCGTGCCACGCATGGCGACGCAGTCGTCGACCTCGCCCGTCTGCTCGGCGATGTGGATGTGGATGCGGCTGTCGGATGGCAACGCGGCCAGCACCGCCGACATTGCGTCGGGCGGCACCGCGCGCAGGCTGTGCAGCGCGCAACCGACTCGAAGGGTGTCGTATTCCTCGGCACGCAACGTCTCGAGCAGGCGCAAGTAGCCGTCGACGTCGTGGCCGAACCGCCGCTGGCGATCGCCCAGCGCACGGCCATCGAAACCGCCGGTCATGTACAGCACCGGCAGCAGGGTCAGGCGGATGCCGGTCTCGCGCGCGGCGTCGATGAGCGCACGCGACATGGCGGCGGGGTCGTCATAGGGCCGGCCGTCGGGCGCGTGGTGCAGGTAGTGGAACTCGCAGACGCTGGTGTAGCCGGCTTCCAGCATCTCCACGTAGAGCTGCGCGGCGACGGCGCGGAGCGTGTCCGGGTCGAAGCGGCCGGCGAAGCGGTACATCGTCTCCCGCCACGTCCAGAAGCTGTCCTGGTCGCTGTCGCCGCGACGCTCGGCCATGCCGGCCATGGCGCGCTGGAAGGCGTGCGAATGCAGGTTGGCGATGCCGGGCAGCAGGCGCGTGCCGGCGGGCAGGCCGCGCGATGCGTCGACGGACAGGGGTTGCCAGCCATGGGCCGGCTGCCAGAGACGGGGGGCTGTCGAAGTCTGCATGCGGGGATTATCGCCAGTTATCGGTGCCGACAGCCGGCCCGGCCCGCCCGCCTACAATGCGCGGATGAGCAACGGGCACGACAAGCAGTGGGACGGGATCGTCGTTGGCGCATCGCTGGCCACCCTGGATGGCGACAGCGGCTACGGTGAAATCGCCGATGGCGCACTGGCGTGGCGCGACGGCGTGATTGCGCACGTCGGGCCGTGCGACGCACTACCGGGGCCGCCGGCGTCGCTGGCGCACGAGGTCATCGAGGCCACCGGCTGGATCACCCCCGGCCTGGTCGACTGCCACACCCACCTGGTGTTCGCGGGCGACCGTGCGCGCGAGTTCGAGATGCGCCTGCAGGGCGAAAGCTACGAGGCCATCGCCCGTGCCGGCGGCGGCATCCTGTCGACGGTGCGTGCGGTGCGCGCCGCCAGCGAGGAGGAGTTGTTGGCGCAGTCCCTCCCACGCGCCCGCGCACTGGCGGCCGACGGCGTCACGACTGTCGAGATCAAGTCCGGCTACGGCCTGGACCTGGCCAACGAGCGCAAGATGCTGCGCG
>CAMPJI010000007.1 GCA_946886865.1 uncultured Lysobacterales bacterium
ATTTGGTGGCGGTGGCGGTGGCGGCTGGTCGGGCGGTGGCGGCATGAGCGGAGGCGGTGGTGCCTCCGGGAGCTGGTGACATGGGCGGCCTGATGCGGTGGCTGCGCCACCTGTTCGCGCCCTCGGTCGACCGATGGCTGGACGCCGCCGCAATGGCGCGCATCGCCGACGCGATCGAGGCGTCCGAGCGCCTGCACGACGGTGAGATCTGCTTCGCGGTGGAGGCGGGCCTGCCCCCGAGCGCGCTGTGGGAGGGCCAAGCCCCGCGCGAACGGGCCCGCGAAGTGTTCGCAAGGCTCGGGGTCTGGGACACCGCCGGCAACAACGGCGTGCTGCTGTACCTGCTGGTGGCCGACCACCGGATCGAGATCATCGCCGACCGCGGCTTCGAGGGCCGCGTCGACGCCGGCCAATGGCGGGCGGCGTGCGAGCGCATCGAGGCCGGCTTGCGCACCGGGGAGCCGGCGGCGGCCATCGTGGCGGGCGTCGAGGCGCTGGCGGCGGTCATCGCGCCGCACTTCCCGCCGACCGAACGCGGGGCCGACAACGAGCTCTGCAACCGGCCGCGCGTGCTTTGAGGGGCGGCGGCGGCTTCGAACGGTGCGCCGGCGGGCAGGACGTCCGGCGCGTTCGGGGTCTTGCGCGCGTCGGGCACAATAGCCGGCATTGCCGACAGCCCGAGGCCGCATGACCATCCTGCACCAGATCGACCCGATCGCCCTGGACCTGGGTCCGCTCCAGGTCCACTGGTATGGCGTGATGTACCTGCTTGGCTTCGGGCTGGCGTGGTGGCTGGGTCGCCTGCGGGTGCGCCAAGGGCGCCTTCCGGGCGTCGACGAACAGGCGTACGGCGACCTGCTGTTCTACGCGATGCTGGGCGTGGTGCTCGGTGGCCGGCTGGGCTATGTCTTCTTCTACGCGTTCGATGCACTGCTCGACGACCCGCTGATGCTGGTGCGGATCTGGGAAGGCGGCATGAGCTTCCACGGCGGCCTGATCGGCGTGATGGTCGCGGCGCTGTGGTGGGCCCGCAGGCACCGCCTGCACTTCTTCGACGTGATGGATTTCGTGGCGCCGATGGTGCCGCCGGGCCTGGGCTTCGGTCGCCTGGGCAACTACATCGGCGGCGAGTTGTGGGGCAAGCCGACCGAAGCCGGATGGGGCGTGATCTTCCCGCACGCGCCAATGGGCGAGTACACCGGCGCCTCGATGGAGCGTCTGCGCGAGCTGCATGCCTCCGGCGCGCTGGAGGCCTACGCACGCCACCCGTCGCAGCTCTACCAGGCGCTGCTGGAGGGCCTGGTGATGTTCGTCGCGCTGTGGTGGTTCTCGAGCCGCCCGCGGCCCCGCTACGCGGTGTCGGGCCTGTTCGCGCTGCTGTATGGCGTGTTCCGCTTCATCGTGGAGTTCGTGCGCGTGCCCGACGCGCAACTGGGCTACCTCGCCTTCGGCTGGTTGACCATGGGGCAGGTGCTGAGCCTGCCGCTCATCGCCATGGGCCTGTTCCTGCTGTGGCTGTCCCGGCGCTCGCCGACGCTGGCGCCTGCCCCCGTCGTTGCTGACCCCCGGAGCTGACATGGACGCCTATCTGGACCTGCTGTGCCACGTCCTCGAACACGGCCGCGAAAAGGCCGACCGCACCGGCACCGGCACGCGTTCGGTGTTCGGCTGGCAGATGCGCTTCAATCTGGAAGACGGCTTCCCGCTGGTCACCACCAAGAAGCTGCACCTGCGCTCGATCGTCCATGAACTGCTGTGGTTCCTGAAGGGCGAGACCAACATCGCCTACCTGCGCGAGAACAAAGTCTCGATCTGGGACGAATGGGCCGACGAGGGCGGCGAGCTCGGCCCGGTCTACGGCAAGCAGTGGCGCCGGTGGGCGGGCGCGGACGGCGTGGAGATCGACCAGATCCGCTGGGTGGTCGAGGAGATCAAGCGCAACCCGGATTCACGCCGGCTGATCGTCTCGGCCTGGAACGTCGCCGACCTTCCGGACATGGCGCTGATGCCGTGCCACACCCTGTTCCAGTTCTATGTCGCCGACGGCAAGTTGAGTTGCCAGCTTTACCAGCGCAGCGGCGACATCTTCCTGGGCGTGCCGTTCAACATCGCCAGCTACGCGCTGCTGACGCACATGGTGGCGCAGGCGTGCGGACTGGGCGTGGGCGACTTCGTGCACACGCTGGGCGACGCGCACCTGTACTCCAACCACTTCGAGCAGGCGCGCGAGCAGCTGTCGCGCACGCCGCGCGCGTTGCCGACGTTGCGCCTGAACCCGGAGGTCACCGACCTGTTCGCGTTCGGCTTTGACGACATCGCCATCGAAGGCTACGACCCGCACCCGGCGATCAAGGCGCCCGTCGCGGTTTGACCGCCGCATCGCCGATGCCGGCGCTGGTGCTCATCGCCGCGCTGGACCGCACCGGCGCCATCGGCCGTGACAACGACCTGCCGTGGCGGCTGCCCGACGACCTCAAGCGCTTCAAGGCGCTGACGCTGGGCAAGCCGGTACTGATGGGGCGGCGTACCGCCGAATCGCTCGGACGCGCGTTGCCGGGTCGGGTCAACCTCGTGTTGACACGCTCGGGCGCGGTCCCGTTCGAGGGCATGCGGGCGGTGGCGTCACTGGACGCGGCGTTGCAGCAGGCGCGAGAGCTGGGTGCGCAGGCGCTCTACGTGATCGGTGGCGGCGAGGTCTACACGCTGTGCCTGCCGCTGGCACGCCGGATGCACCTGACGCACGTCGATACCGAAGTGCCGGATGCCGACGCGTACTTCCCGGCATTCGATACCGCGCACTGGCGCGTGGCGCATCGTGAGCCGCATCCGGCCGACGCGCGTCACGCGGTGGCGTTCGACTTCGTCGATTACGTATCGCGGGCCGGGGACGGCTGAGGCCGCGCGTCGCCGCGTCCCGGCTTGCGGTTGCGCCGCGGGTGCCGCGGGCCGTTGCCGGGGCCCGGCTTCTTGCCGGCCCGCGGACGTGGCGGGTTGGCCGGCACGTCGCGTCCCGGCACCTGCACGACCCGCAATTCATCGGTGTCCAGCTGCAGTGCGGTCAGGCGTCCGCCCCACACCGCGCCGGTGTCGATGGCATGCACGCCGTGGCCGATGAACAAACCGAGCGTGGACCAGTGGCCGCACACGATCTTGAGGTCACGCGCCGCACGGCCCGGCGTCGCGTACCACGGATACAGGCCCGGCGCCTGGGTGCCGGGCTCGCCTTTTTCCTCGAACGCGATGCGTCCCCGGGGCGAGCAGTACCGCAGCCGGGTAAAGGCGTTGATGATGGCGCGGTACCGGTCCATGCCGCCCAGCCGTGGATTCCACGCCGGCTGGTCGCCGTACATGTGGCGCAGCAGGCGGGACGCCTGCTCGCCACACAATGTGTCCTCGACCTCGCGTGCCAGCGCCTCGGCCTGCTGCGTGGTCCACGACGGCAGCATGCCGGCGTGCAGCATCATCCAGCCCAGCTCACGGTCGACGTGCACCAGCTTCTGCCGGCGCAGCCAGCCCAGCAGCGTGTCGCGGTCCTCTGCCAGCACGATGCGCTGCAGGTCGGGGTTGACCTTGCGCTGCTCCTCCTCACGCCGCTCACCGATGGCCAGCAGCGACAGGTCGTGGTTGCCCAGCACGACGCGGGCGTTCTCGCGAAGCGAGTGCACCAGCCGCAGGGTTTCCAGCGATTGGCCGCCGCGGTTGACCAGGTCGCCGCAGAACCAGAGCGTGTCGCGCGCCGGGTCGAATGCGATCCGGTCCAGAAGCCGACGCGTCGCGTCGTAGCAGCCCTGCAGGTCGCCGATGGCCCAGACGCTCATGGCGTGGCCATCAGTGCAGCGTCCGAGGCACGCTCAGCGTGAACGCCGGAATGGGCACCTCGAAGCAGGTGCCATCGTCGGCCACCATGGCATAGCTGCCCTCCATGGTGCCCAGGTCCGTTTCCAGCATGGCGCCGGAGGTGTATTCGAAATCCTCGCCCGGATCCAGGTGCGGCTGCTGCCCGACCACGCCGTCGCCGCGCACGTCCTGCACCTTGCCGTTGGCGTCGGTGATGCGCCAATGGCGGCTCATGAGCTGGGCGGGGACGCGGCCGCTGTTGTGGATGTGGATCGTGTAGGCGAACACATACCGCCCCTGGTCGGGCTCGGACTGCTCATCCAGGAAGCGGGTCGCGACTTCGATGTCGACGGCGTAGGCGGGGCGGGACTCCATGGGCGCGAAGTTTACGCGGCCGCGTGGTGCATTGGGCATGAAAAGCCGCATTGACGCGGTGGCGCAGCCGAATGCACGTCAGGAGTCGGGCGTCACCCGTGGCGGTTTCGAACTCAGGGCTTGGCCGGGGTCGTCGCGGTGTCGCGCGTCGCGGCATCGCCGGCGAGCGCATTGGCGAGCCGCACGAAATCGGTGACCGGCACCTGCTCGGCGCGCAACTCCGGACGGATGCCGGCGGCAGTGATCGCCGCGGCATCGCACACCTGGGACAGCGCATTGCGCAACGTCTTGCGTCGCTGCCCGAAGGCATCGCGTACCACGCGCGCAAACAGCGCGGGATCGCGAATGTCGACCTCCCCGGCGGGGCGCGGCACCAGCCGCACCACGGCCGAATCGACCTTCGGCGGGGGCCGGAACGCGCCGGGCGGCACGATGAAAAGCGCCTCGACCTGGCAGTAGGCCTGAAGCATCACGCTCAAGCGCCCATAGACCTTGCTGCCCGGCGGTGCGGCCATGCGGTCCACCACCTCCTTCTGCAGCATGAACACCATGTCGCGCACCACCGGCGCGTGGTCCAGCACGTGGAACAGGATGGGCGATGACAGGTTGTACGGCAGGTTGCCGACCAGGCGGATCCGGTCCGCCACGCCATCGGCCAGTTCGGTGAAGTCCACCTTGAGCACGTCGCGGTGGATGACCGTGAGCTCGCCGTGCGTGCGGGCCGCGTCCGTCAGTGGCGCGATCAGGTCGCGATCGAACTCGATCACGGTCAGTGCACCGTGCCGGTCCAGCAGGGGAAACGTGATGGCGCCCTGGCCGGGGCCGATCTCGACCAGGCGCTCGCCCGAGGCCGGGTCCCGCACCGGGCCGACCGCCTGGACGATGCGGTCGACGTAGGCGCGCTCGTGCAGGAAGTGCTGGCCGAGGTGTTTCTTGGCCGGTTCGGTAAAGGGTGTGGCGGGCATGGGGTCGTGTCGGTAGAAGGCGGGCGGGCGGAGGGCTCAGCCGGTACGGACGGGCCCGAAGGCCGCGCGGGCGTGGACGATGCGCGCGCAGGTGTCGGCCGCGGCGAACAGGCTCGACGGGTCGGCGGTGCCGTGGCCGGCCAGTTCGAGCGCGGTGCCATGGTCCACCGCGACGCGCGGGTAGGGCAGGCCAAGGGTGATGTTGACCGCCTCCTCGAAGCCGCTGAATTTGAGCACCGGCAGGCCCTGGTCGTGGTACATGGCCAGCACCGCATCGAAACCGCGCAGTTTGGCCGGCAGGAACGCGGTGTCGGCCGGCAGTGGGCCGACCAGGTGCAACCCTTCCGCACGCAGGCGGCCCAGCACGGGTTCGATCACGTCGATCTCCTCGCGACCCAGGTGACCCGCCTCGCCAGCGTGCGGGTTGAGACCCAGCACGGCGATCGTGGGGGCATCGACGCCGAAGTCCCGCCGCAATGCGTCGTGGACGATGCGCAGGGTGCGCTCGAGGGTGGCATGGTCGATCGCGTCGGCGACATCGCGCAGTGGCAGGTGGGTCGTCGCCAG
Source organism: uncultured Lysobacterales bacterium (assembly GCA_946886865.1). The sequence goes on from CAMPJI010000007.1 coordinate 5,745, forward strand.
GGCCACGCGCACCGTGGCGTTGGCCAGCATCATCACCACGTCGCAACGGGCGCGCTCGGCCAGCAGCTCGGTGGTGCCCGTGTAGGCGATGCCGCCCAGGTTGATCGTGGCCTTGTGCACCGGGCCGGTGACGATGCCATCGAACGTGCCGCGCTGGCATCCGTCGGCCGCCGCATGCAGGGCGCGCACCACGCTGGCGGCGTTCCTAGGATCGGGGTGGCCGGGCCGCGCCGGATGCGCGAGTGGAATCGGCGTACAGGCCAGTGTGCCCGGGCGCGTGCCCGCGAGTGGGCTTTCGGCGTCCACCAGGTCCAGCGGAAGTCCGAGCCGGTTGGCCGCGTCACGCAGGGTGGCGGCGTCGGCGAAGGCGGTCAGGCTGTAATCGCGCGGCCGCTGGGCCAGCCGCACGCAAAGTTCGGGACCGACGCCGGCCGGCTCGCCGGGGACCAGCGCGAGCCGTGGCAACGGGCCGGGTCGCATGTCAGCCGCCCGTTGCGGGCGCCTGGGTCTCCTCGGCGGCCGCCTGGCCGACGCGGACATCGACGAAGGCTTCGCCGCGGATCTCGCGCAGGAACCGGTTCCACTCGTCTTCCAGCTTGCGGCGGCCGATGGTCTCGCTGACCTGGGCGCGGCGGTTGCTGTCGCCGACCTCGGCCTGGCGGCTTTCCTCGCGCTGGATGATGTGCCAACCGGCTTCCGTGCGCAGTGGCTGCGACACATCGCCATCGGCCAAGGCGGCGACGGCATTGCCGAACTCGGGGCCGAACTGGTCACGGGTGAACCAGCCCAAATCGCCGCCACGCGCCTGTGAAGTGGTGTCCTGCGAGCTTTCGCGGGCGACTTCGGCAAAGTCGGCACCGCCCGCGATGCGGGCGCGCAGGGTGTCGGCGACGGCCTTGGCCTCGGCATCCTCGACCCCGTTACCGACGCGCACCAGGATGTGGCGTGCGCGGTACTGGGTGACCATGCCGGGCTCACTCTGGCTGGCGTCGCGCACCTCGACCACCTGCAGCAACTGAAAACCGCTGGGGCCACGCAGCGGCGCACTGACCTGGCCGGGCTGGAGGCCACGCACGAGCTGCGCGAAGGCCGCCGGGATCTCGTCCAGGCTGCGCCAGCCCAGATCGCCGCCTTCCAGCGCGTTGGGGCTGTCGGAGTAGCGCACCGCCGCGGCCGCGAAATCCATCTCGCCACGGTCCAGCAGGCCCTTCACGCCTTCGATCTTCTGCTGCGCGGTCTGAAGCTGCTCCGGCGTGGCCGCTTCCGGAACGCCCACCAGGATATGCGCTAGCCGGTATTGCTGGCCGGTGCCCTGCTGGGCCTCCAGGGCCGCGTCGACCTCCGCCTCGCTGACCGATACGCGGCTCTGCGCGAAGCGCTGGCGCAGCCGCTGGATGGTCAGCTCGTCACGAATCGAGCTGCGGAACTCGGCAAAGGTGCTGCCGTCGCGCGCAAGCTGCTGGGACAGCTGTTCAACGCTCAGTCCGTTCTGTCCGGCAATGCCGGCGACGGCCTGGTCGACCTCCTGGTCACTCACCCGCACCCCGGTGGCATTGGCGCGGGCCACCTGCAGCTTGACCAGGACCAGCCGCTCGATCACCTGGCGCTCGAGTACCTCACGCGGCGGCAGCTGGTTCTCGCGACCGGCGTACTGGGAGAGGATGTTGGCCATGGCGCGGTCGAGTTCGCTGCGCAGGACGACGTCCTCGTCCACCACCGCGACGATGCCTTCGATCGGCTGCACGGCCGGGGCCTGTGCGTAGGCGTGGAACGGAACCATGACGGGCGACGCCATCAGCGTCGCGGCGAGGACGCACGCGAGGGATGTCTTCATAGGATCGGATCGGGGGTGTGTTCGACGTTGCCGGTCGGCAGGGAGGACGGCGGGACGAGGTAGAGGTCGTCGCGGTCGTAGCCGAGAATAGCACGCCGCAATACGCCCTCCGTCTTCTGTCCGGCCGAGCCCAGGCCCTTGAGTTCGATCTCCAGACGGAGCGAATCGTCCAGGTCGCCGTCGCGGTCGCGGATGTAGCGGCGGGCCACGAGGCGGGCCGCCAGGCAGCAGCTTTCCCACTGGATGCCGGCGATGGACTCCAGCAGCTTGTCGTCGTCCAGCGAGTAGTAGTACCGGCCGACGACGCTCCAGTTCTGGCTGATCGGGTAGAGGAAGGAAAAGTCCACCTGCTCGACCAGGTCGCGGCGATAGCGGTAGCCGAGGTTGACGACACCATAGTCGCCGACGAGGTAGCGGGCACGGATGCTGGCCAGGTCCTCCTGCCGAAACTTGGGGTCCCACTGGTAGGCCGCGTTGACGGTCCAGCGGTTGTTGGGCGAGAAGCCGACATCCGCGACCCACGCGGACTTGCCTTTCTCGACCGGCGTCTCGCCGGGCACCACGACCAGGCTGTCCTCGAAGTACTGGATCTGGCCGATGCTCGCCGACAGGCGCTCGCGGCCGTCTTCCTCGCTGATAAGGCGGGTGGTCAGGGCGGTGGTGAGCTGGTTCGCGTCAATCTGGCGGTCGGGACCGGTATAGCGGTTGTCGCGGAAGAGCTGGCCCCAGCTGAACGTCATCGGCCGCGTGTCGAACAGGGGCAGGCCGCTCTGGTCGCGATACGGCGCGTTCAGGTAGTAGACGCGGGGTTCAAGCGTCTGCAGGTAGCGATCACCGAACAAGTTGGCTTCGCGCTCGAAAAACATGCCCGCGTCGACCGAGGTCACCGGCAGGCTCCGGGTCGGAGCGTCATCACCGGCATCAGCTGCGAGCGTGTCATCGAGCTGGTAGGCGGTGTAGCGCCAGGCCAGCTTGGGCGTGACATACCAGCTTGCGCCCTCCAAAGGCATGGCCAGATAAGGCTTGATGTCGAGCCGGCTGCCCTCTTCGCGCACCGAGTGCTGGAAGCGGACGGCCTCGGCATTGATGCCCGCCTGGAACCAGCGGCCCACCGGCTGCGCCCAGTTGAGGTAGGCGCGCGGCAGCCGGTCATAGCGCAACTGACGCTCGGTCAGCGTGTAGTCGGCCAACTGCTGGCGGTCCGCCATCAGGCCCGCATCCCAGTAACGGCCACGCCCATAGAGGCCCGCGGTACTGGTAATGGAATAGCGGGACACCGCGTAGAGGCTGTTGCTGAAATCCTCCAGGTAGTGCGGATCGCTGACCCATCCCAAGTTGGCCCGTGCGTACCAGGTCCGGTCCAGGTCGTGGTTGGCGGTCAGGCGGAACAGGCCCCGCTCGTCGGGCAGTTCGCCCATCGATTGCAGGTAACGGTCGGGTTCGCGCTGGGGCAACTCGTCGTCGGCCATCCACTCGCCGGACACCGTGCCGCCTCCGTCCGGGTACAACCAGCGGAACTCCCCGCCCAGCTGCACCCCGCGGTCGGTCATCAGGCGCGGGGTCAGGGTGGCGTCGTAGTTGGGCGCCAGGTTGAGGTAGATCGGCTGTTTCCAGTCCAGGCCGTTGCGTCCCGACAGCGAGATCGACGGGTACAGCAGGCCGGTGCGGCGGCGGTCGTCGATCGGGAACATGAACCACGGGACGTACAGCACCGGCACCTTGCCGATCCGCAGGGTGGCGCTGCGCGCGACGCCCATGCCTTCCTCGGTATCGATATCGATGCGGCCGGCGCGCAACTGCCAGCCCGGCTCGCTGGGGTCGCACGTGGTGTACGTCGAGCCGACCAGCGAACCGTAGCGGCCGCGCAGCTCGATGCGTTCGGCGCCGCCGTTGCCGCGCCGCTCGGTGAGCTGGTACTCCAGGTCCTCGATGCGGTGGGTATCGGCGTTCTGGTCGCCCTGGGCGCGCTCGGCGACGATGCGCATGCCCGCGTCCTGGTAACGGATGCTGCCCTCGGCCGTGTAGCGGCCGGTTTCGGCGTTGTAGACCAGACGATCGGTGCCCAGGAACTGGTCACCCCGGCTCAGGCGGACCTGGTCCTGGACGATGATATTTTCGTTGTCGGCCGCACGCTCCAGACTGCCGCCTTCGATGTCGGTCGGCGCCTGCGCGCGGGCTTCGGGCGTCCCCTGGCTGTCGGTCGGGACGGGGGCGTCCCCGAAGGCCGGGACCACGTCGGTGACGCGGCACAGGCCCCAGTCCTCGCCTTCGTCCTGCGCGTGGGCCGGCAATGCCAGCGCGATGCAGATCGAGAGCGGCAGCAGGCGAGGGGGTTTGCGCACGCGGCGGTCCGGTCGACAAAAATGGCCGCCAAGCTTGCCCCATCGACCGCAGCCCGGCAACGCTGCCGACCGGTGCCCCAGCAGGGCGTTCATTTTGCGCGCCGCCCGGATGGCGGCAGCCGGGCCGGACGATCCCCGGAATTCAGGCGGTGTCGTCCAGCAGCGCGCCCACGTGCGCCACGCTGCACTCGGCCAACGCCTGCAGGTCGTAGCCGCCTTCCAGCATCGAGACCAGGCGCCCGTGCGCATGGCGTTGCGCGATGGCGACCAGCTCGCCCGTCAGCCAGGCGTAGTCCGCCGCCTCCAGGTGCAGCTGTGCCAGCGGGTCCAGCCGATGGCCGTCGAAGCCCGCCGACACCAGCACCAGTTGCGGGCGAAACCCGGCCAGCGCGGGCAGCAGGGTGTCCTGCCAGGCCGCGCGGAACGCCGCGCCATCGGTGCCCGGCGGCAGCGGCGCGTTGACCACGTTGCCGACCCCGCGCTCGCTCGCATAACCCGAATCCGGGTACAGCGGGGCCTGGTGGGAGCTCAGGTACATCACCCGGGGGTCGGTGTCGAAGATGTCCTGGGTGCCGTTGCCGTGGTGGACATCGAAATCGATGATCGCCACGCGTTCCAGCCCGTGGCGGTCGCAGGCGTGCGCCGCGGCGACGGCGATGCTGTTGAACAGGCAGAAGCCCATCGCGACCGAGCCGGTGGCGTGGTGGCCCGGTGGGCGCACCGCGCAGAAGACACGGTCCGCGTCACCGGCCATGACCGCATCCACCGCCGCGACCCCCGCGCCTGCAGAGCGCAACGCGGCCTCGGCCGAACCGGGGCCCAGGCAGGTGTCCGGGTCCAACGCAATGCGATCCGCGACCGGGGTGTCCAGCACCAGCGCCAGCAACGCGTCGTCATGCACGCGCAGGAGCTGGCCGCGGGTGGCCGGCGGCGCTTCATGCCAGTCGAGCGCGGGCCAGGTGGCGCGCAGGGCATCGGTAACGGCGGCCAGTCGCGCAGGCCGCTCGGCATGGCCGGGACCGGGGTCGTGGGCGGCGCAGGCGGGGTGGGTGTAGACCCGCAGCGTGCTCATCCCTGGCGGCGCTCGTGGTTCCAGAGCACCTCGCCGTGGCCGCTGTGGCGTGCCAGCACGCGGGCCAGCACGAACAGCAGGTCCGACAGCCGGTTGAGGTAGCGAACGGCCTCGGGCCGGACGTCTTCGAGCCGCGACAGCGCCACGGCCTGGCGCTCGGCGCGGCGCACCACCGTGCGGGCTACGTGGCAGCGGGCCGCGGCCTCGCCACCGCCCGGCAGGATGAAATCCTTGAGTGCGGGAAGGTCGGCGTTGAACGCGTCCAGCCGCTGCTCCAGCCGTTCGACGTCGGCGTCGGAGATCGCGGCGTGACCGGGAATGCACAGCTCGCCGCCCAGGTCGAACAACTGGTGCTGCACGGCGGTCAGCAGCGTCCGCACGCCATCGGGCACGGGGGCGGCCAGCACCAGGCCGATGGCGGAGTTGGCCTCGTCGACCGTGCCGTAGGCCTCGACCCGCGCCGAATCCTTGGCCACGCGCTGGCCGTCGCCCAGCCCCGTGGTGCCGTCATCGCCGGTGCGGGTGTAGATCTTGGAGAGGCGGTTGCCCATGGCGGTCGGCCGCCGAGGCCTCAGGCCGTCTGGGCGTGCAGCGCCGGCACCTGGCGACGCAGCAGTGCGAACCCACCGAACAGCAGCGCCGAATAGAACAGCGTCGACACCACCGTCCACTGGAAGAACGGCACGCCGGCGACGTATGCCGCGGCCAGCCCACCCGGCGTCTGCGGGTACATCGGGCTGCCCAGCCAGGCACCGAAGTTGGTGACCGCGAAGAACAGCACCGAGCCGGCCAGCGAATAGCCGAGTACGCGAGCGCCCGAGACGCGGCCTCGAAGGCCCAGTCCCATCGCCGTGGTCAGCGCGATGCACCCGTACACCAGCCAGATGCCCGTGCCGCTGAACCAGCTCGCGTACAGGCCGCCGTGCATCGAGGCCAGCACCACGTCCGACAGCGCAAGCGCGGCCAGCGGCACGATGAAGGCCCACGTGCGCGCCGCGAAGTACGCGCCCGCGAACAGGGCCACCGCCGCGACCGGCGAGAAGTTCGGCGGGTGCGGCAGCACCCGGCTGAGTGCGGCCAGGAGAATCAGGCCGGCGAGCACCAGCGGACCGGGGGACAGCAGCGAGGCAACGGGACGGTTCATCAGCATGCGGAAGGACGAGCGGACAGACCCGGTAGCATAGCGCAATGGCCAGTCCGACCTTCGCGCCGACGGCGCTCACAGCCCCGCCCGGCACCGACCACGACGCACACGCGCACGACGTCCTGATCGTCGGCGGCGGGCTGGTGGGCAGCAGCCTGGCGATCGCGCTGGCACTGGGGGGCGTGGATGTCGGGCTGGTCGAAGCGACCGCGCCCGGGTCGCTGCCGCCGGTGTTCGACCAGCGCAACCTCAGTTTCGCCGAGGCCTCGGTGCACGCCCTGACCGCGCTGGGGGTGATGCAGAAGCTGCGCGCGCCGACCGGTGCGATCCGGCGCATCCATGTCTCCCGCCAGGGCGATTTCGGACGGGTCCTGCTGGACGCCGGCCGGCACGGGCGCGAGGAATTCGGGCGCGTGGTCGTGGCGCGCGACTTCGGCGAGGCGCTGGAAGCGCGCGTGTCCGAGCTCCCGGGCATCGTCCGCTATCGCCCGGCGCGTTTCGAGGCGACGTCTTCCGTGCCCGACGGCGGGGCGCCACTGCGCGACGTACAAGTGTCGCGGGGTGGCGAGACGCTCCACCTGCGCACGCGCCTGCTGGTCGGGGCCGATGGCGCCGATAGCGGCGTGCGGCGCGCGCTGGGCATCGGACACGTGAGACACGATTACGGGCAGGCACTCTTCGTCTGCCGGCTGCGCACCGAGCGCGCACCCGAAGGCACGGCCTTCGAGCGCCTCGGACCGGGCGGCCCGACGGCACTGCTGCCGCGCGGCGACCGCCACTACGGACTGGTGCTCGGCGTGCCCGCGGACGAGGCCACCGCGGTGTCCGCGCTGGACGATGCCGCGTTCCTGGCGCGTGCACAGGCCGCGTTCGGGTGGCGCGTGGGCCGGTTCCTGGAATGCGGCCCCCGCAACCTTTACCCGGCCGTCAAGGTCGAAGCCGAGGCGCTGGCCGGCGAACGCGCGGTGCTGGTGGGCAACGCCGCGCAGGCGATCCACCCGCTGGGGGCGCAGGGCTTCAACCTCGGCCTGCGCGATGCGATGACGCTGGTCGACCTCGTCGACGCCGCGCGCCTTGGCAATGCGGCAGGTGATCCGGGAGACGCCGGCCTGCTGCAGGCCTACGTGGCGCGACGCCGCGACGACCGCGCCGCCACGATCGCCTTCTCCGATGGACTGGCGCGCGTCGGCGCCAACGGGTCGCGACTGCTGGGACCGCTGCGCAGCCTGGGTCTGTTCGCGGCCGATCGCCTGCCATCGGTCCAGGCCGGGCTGGTGGGCGGCGCGCTCGGCTACCGCGGCGACGTGCCGCGCCTGTGCCGGAGGCCGGCATGAGTCGCCGCGACCCGTTCGACGTGGTGGTGGTGGGCGGCGGCGTCGTCGGCGCCGCTGCGGCCCTGGCCTTCGCGCGTGACGGTGCGAGGGTCGCGCTGGTCGAAGCGCACGTGCCGGGGCCGTGGCGCGGCGCCGATGCGACCGGCGACGGCCGCCTGGACATCAACGAGCCCGACCTGCGCGTGTACGCCTTTGCACCGGACAACGCCGCGCTGCTGGATCGCCTGGGCGTCTGGTCGTCGGTCCGCGACGCGCGCATCCAGCCATACCGCGCGATGCAGGTGTGGGATGCGGCCGGTGGCGACGCACTGCGCTTCGATGCCGATGCATTGGCGCGGCCCGAACTGGGATGGATCGTCGAACACGGCCTGCTGGTCGACCGGCTCTGGTCGGCGCTGCCGGCGGCGGGCGTGCAGGTGCGCGCGCCGGATCGCGTGGAGGGCGTCACCCAGGACGAGGCGCTCGCGTCGATCGACCTTGCCGGGGGCGACCGCCTGTTCGCGCGCCTGGTACTGGCCGCCGACGGTGCCGACTCCCATGTGCGCGCGCTGGCCGGCATCGAAGCCGGCACACGTGACTACGGCCAGCGCGGCGTGGTGGCCTTCGTCGACAGCGAGCACCCGCACCAGGCGACGTGCTGGCAGCGCTTCCTGCCGACCGGGCCGCTGGCCTTCCTTCCTTTCGTGGACGGTCATGCTCCGTCGCGGCGCAGCTCCATCGTCTGGACCCTGCCCGAAGCCGAGGCGGCGCGGGTCATGGCGATGGATGATGCGACGTTCCTCGACGTCCTCGGACGCGCCTTCGACGGGCCGCTCGGCGGGCTGACCGCGGTGTCGCGACGCGCGGCGTTTCCGCTGCGCCGTCGTCTCGCGCAGCGCTACGTCGCGGGCCGCATCGCACTGCTCGGGGATGCCGCGCACGTCGTGCATCCACTCGCAGGCCAGGGCGTGAACCTGGGCCTGCGAGACGTGTCGGCCCTGCACGATGCCGCCCGGCGTGCACGTGTATTCGATACAGGGATGGGCTCGACGCACTGGCTGGAGCGATGGGCGCGGGCACGGCGCAGCGAAAACGCCGTGGCGGCCCACGCATTCGACGGATTGAACCGGCTGTTTTCCAACGACGCGCTGGTACCCACGTTGCTGCGCGGCACGCTGCTCGGGTGGGCCGGTCGCGTGCCGCCGCTCACGCACGCCCTTTGGAGGCGAGCGGCTGGCCTCTGATCCGCGTGTCGCGTGTCGGGCGCACGTCGTGCGTGGGCGCCCTACGAAGCGCGCCCCGCACAGGGCGGGGCGCAATGGCACATCGGGTTCTTATCGTCGTTGGCCGGCGGCAGTTGCGTTCCGCCCGGCTGGCAGGACCGGCCCTGAGGCCGGTGTCCATGGCGCTGGAGCGACCGTTAGCGACGTGCCTGCATTTCGGCCGGGCTGAGCTGCCCGTCGCGGTCGCTGTCGACGGCGTCGAAATCACCTGACAGCGTGGCGTATGCCGAGACTTCGTCGCGGCCCAGGTAGCCGTTACCGTCCGCGTCGAGCGACGCGAAGTCGACGGTCAGCGTGCCGTCGGCATTCACCGTCGCTCCGGTGGAAACCGACGCACCGACTGCCGGCGTTACGGGCGCGGCGGGCGCGGTCAGTGCCGGTTCCATTGTGGCTTGCGCCGTGGCCTCGGCCGCCATCTGCGCGCGGGCTGCAGCAGCGGCGGTGGCATCGGCCGCAGCGTCCGCCTTCATGGCAGCCTGGCGCACCTCATCAGCCGCACCTACCTGCTGGTTACCATCTTCGACAGCAGTTTTCGCGCCCAATGCTTCGTTAGCGGCATTGACGGCCTCGTTTGCTGCCAGTTGCGCGTCTACCGACGATGCGTGCGCGGTATGTGCGGTTGCTTCGGCGGTGGCGGCACCGTGCGCTGACATCGAACCCGTGTCGCGGACAGCCGCCGCGGTCTGCGCCGCTTCCTGCGCAGCCTCCGCAGCGTCACGGGCTGCATTTGCGTCCATAACGGCCAATTCGGCTTCGGTCTTTGCTTCCACTTCGGCGGTGGACTCCGATCGCTCCTGAGCAGCGGCGATGCCGGCCATGCCCATGGCCGCCAGAAGGGCGACGGTAATGCGTGTCTTGCGGAACGGGGTGCTCATCGTTTTGGCCCTCTCGGGGTTTGGGGTGCGGCGAACGTAGGCCGGCCCCGGTCAACCCGGTGTGTAGGCACGCAACGGTCCCTGAACCGGACCCCGGAGGTGTACGCCAGCCCGTTCAGCGCCCAGCCGGACGGGCGAAGACCGTGATCTCCTCGCGGTCGTGGTAGAGCTGTTTGGCGCGTATCTCGAGCGTGCGGTGGGCGGCCTGCTCGAAGCCTTCCAGGCAGATCCTTGTTTCCTCCCAGCGCTTCTTCATCGGCAGCTTCAGGTTGAATACGGTCTGCCGGCACCAGCCCTCACGCAGCCACGTGGCCATGCGGTCGGCGACGCGGCGGGGCTGCTCGACCATGTCGCACACCATCCAGTCGAGCGTGCGCGGCGGTTGCCAGCTGAAGCCGTCGGCACGCAGGTGGTCGATGCGGCCGCTGTCGAGGAGCGCCTGGCGCAGCGGGCCGTTGTCGACCGCGGTGACCTTCATGCCGTGGCGCATCAGCACCCACGTCCAGCCGCCCGGCGCGGCGCCGAGGTCGGCGGCCTGCATGTTGTCGCGCAGCAACTTCGTGCGCTCGTCGTCGTCCAGCAGCGTCAGCAGCGCCTCCTCGAGCTTCAGCGCGGACCGGCTCGGCGCGTCGGCATGCATGCGCAAACGCGGGATGCCCATCGGCCAGGGCGCGCTGTCGGCCGGGTCGGACGTGGCCAGCACCAGGTGCGTCCCGCCCAGCAGCACGACGTGCAGGCGCGGCCGGTGCGGATCGGGTTGGGCCGTCAGCCAGCCGGACTTGCGCAGCAGCGGGCGCAGCGCGTTGCCGAAGCCGCGCGCCAGCCCGGCCAGCGGCTTGCCGGTGTCGGAGTCGGGGTGCTCGGTCCACAGGTCGCCGAAGACCGGCAGGTCGGGGGCGCCGCCATATGCGGCTTCCAGTGCGGCCAGCAGCGGCGTGGCGCGGTCCTGCGGATCGAGCCCCGGCAGGTCGGCAAGCCGGCGCAGCTTCTGCCGCGCGAAGATCAGCCGGTCGAACGGCAGCGCGCGGTCGAGTGCATCGGGGCGGTCGCAGAAGAAGGACACGTAGCCATCGCCGCGCTGGGTGCGCGCATAGCCGGGGTGCCCGGCGTCGGCCGCGCGGTCCACGAGTTCGGCCGCCAGTTCCGGCTCGAACCCGGATCGGCAGTACAGCAGCAGTCCATCGACCTTCATCCCGCGTCCCTCCCTGTAGTGCAGCGGTCCGGCACGCCGGCGCGTGCCGACACGCGCCGATCCTGGTCAACCTCAGTAGAACGTGCCGCCCAGCTCGCCGTATTGCCTGAGCACCGCGCGTGCATCGTCGCGATGCAGGTCGCGCACGACCTCGATCCCGCGCCCCTGCAGCTCACCGATCCAGTCGGCGGGCAAAGGCCCTTCGTCGAACTCGGTCAGCGACTCGACGTCCTCGCTGCGCGCGCCGATCAGCAGCCGGTCGACGCCGGCCCAGAACGTCGCGCCGTAGCACTGGCAGCACGGTTGCGCCGACGTCGCCAGGGTGAACGGGCCGACCCGCGTGCCGTCCTCCAGCTCGTTCAGCCGCGAGCGCTGCGTGCGCTGCTGCGCCAGCATGTAGGCCATGGTCTCGGCGTGCGCCAGCGAGCACTGTTGCGGCAGCACGCGGTTCACGCCGACGGCGACGATGCGGTCGTCCGGGCCGAACACCGCCGCGCCGAACGGCCCGCCGCTGCGGGACTCGATGTTGAGCCGCGACAGCTCAATGGCCAGCGCGACCTTCGCCCCGTCATCGGGATAGGTGCGGTCGGCATCCACGTGCTCATGCACCCAGGCCGGCAGCGTCAGATGGACCTGTGCGTACAGCATCAGGCCTTGGCTGCCCAGGTGTCGCGCAGCGTCACGGCGCGGTTGAACACCGGTGCGTCGCTGCGGTGGTCGCGGCGGTCGGCCACGAAGTAGCCCAGCCGCTCGAACTGGAACGCCGTCTCCGGCGTGGCCTCGGCGGCGGACGGCTCGACATATCCAATGACCGTGCGTCGCGAGTCCGGGTTGAGGTGGTCCTGGTAGGTCTTGCCGTCCGTGTCGTCGTCGGGATCGGGCACCGAGAACAGCCGGTCGTACAGCCGGACTTCGGCCTCGACAGCATGGCGCGCACTGACCCAGTGGATCGTGCCCTTGACCTTGCGGTTGGCGCCTTCCATCCCGGGGCGCGACTCGGGGTCGAGCGTGCCACGCAGTTCGACGATGTCGCCGGCGTCGTTCCTGACCACCTCGTCGCAGCGCACGATGCCGGCGCCGCGCAGGCGGACTTCGCCGCCCGGGACCAGCCGCTTCCAGCCCTTGGGCGGAACCTCGGCAAAGTCCTCGCGCTCGATCCACAGCACGTTGGAGAACGGCACCTCGCGGCTGCCGAACGCCTCGTCCTTGGGGTGGTTGGAAAACGTCAGCGTCTCGGCGTGGTCGTCGGGCAGGTTGGTGAGCGTGAACTTCAGCGGCTCGACCACGGCCATGCGGCGCGGCGCGCGTGCGTCCAGGTCCTCGCGCAGGCAGCCTTCCAGCACCGCGTAGTCGATCAGCGAGTTCTGCTTGCTCACGCCGAGGCGGTCGGCAAAGAGACGCAGGGAGGCCGGCGTGTAGCCGCGGCGGCGGATGCCCTGCAGGGTCGGCATGCGCGGGTCGTCCCAGCCGTCGACCAGCCCGGCCTGCACCAGCGCCATCAGCTTGCGCTTGCTCATCACCAGGTACGTGAGGTTCGCCCGGGAGAACTCGATCTGGCGCGGCTTGGCGGCCTCGCGTGGAAGCCCCTTCGACGTGAGCGGCTCAAGCAACTCCGGCGAACCGACGAGGTCCACCTTGTCCACGCACCAGTCGTACAGCGGTCGGTGGTCCTCGAACTCCAGCGTGCACAGCGAATGCGTGATGCCCTCGATCGCGTCGCTCAGCGAGTGCGCGTAGTCGTACATCGGGTAGATCGGCCAGGCGTCGCCGGTGTTCTGGTGCGCGACCTTCTTGATGCGGTACAGCGCGGGGTCGCGCAGGTTGATGTTGCCGCTGGCCATGTCGATCTTGGCGCGCAGCGTGTGGCTGCCGTCGGCGAACTCGCCCGCGCGCATGCGGCGGAACAGGTCGAGGTTGTCCTCGACGCTCCGGTCGCGGAAGGGCGACGGCCGGCCGGGTTCGGTCAGCGTGCCGCGGTACTCGCGCACCTGCTCGGCCGTGAGGTCGCACACGAACGCGTCCCCTTGGCGGATCAGCTTCTCGGCGGCGAGGTAGAACACCTCGAAGTAATCCGACGCATGGCGCAGGTCGTGCCACTCGAAGCCGAGCCAGCGCACGTCCTCCTGGATGGCGCGCACGTACTCGGGGTCTTCCTTGGCCGGGTTGGTGTCGTCCAGGCGCAGGTTGCACACGCCGCCGAACTCCGCGGCGATGCCGAAGTCCAGGCAGATCGCCTTCGCATGGCCGATATGCAGGTAGCCGTTGGGCTCGGGCGGGAAGCGGGTCTTGATCGCCGCGTGCTTACCGCGGGCGAGATCCTCGCGCACGATCTGGCGGATGAAGTCGCTCTTCTCCGGCGTGGCGGCGGCGTCGGGTGCAGCAGGCGTTGCGGACATGCGTGGGGGTCGGCGCGGGGAAAGCGGGGAGTTTAGCCGCTGGGCCGTCCCCACGCCGACGTGGCAGGTGCGGCGCTATGCTCGGCGCGCCCACCGGGAGCCCTGCATGAAAGTCGTGTACGACGCCGCCAACGTGATCGATGCCCACCTCGTGCGACATGCGCTGGAGGCCGAGGACATCCCGGTGTTCCTGAAGGGCGAGGCCCTCGTCGGCGGCATGGGCGAACTCCCGCTGTTTGGCGTGGTGCAGGTGTGCGTGCCCGAGGCGGCCTGGCCACGGGCACGGTCGGTGGTGGAGGCGCTGGGGCTGGGCGAGGCGTCGGCCGCCGCCGACGCGACCGGAGCGGACGGCCTGGGCGACGGGGTCCCCGGCATCGCCTGAGTGCACGGACAACGGCATCGCCGGCTTGAAGGGCTGGCCATCGGGCCCGATATCGGTCTACCCCAAACCTGCAGGATCGCCCCATGCTCGGCATCGGTGCCTACAAACAGCGCATGCCCGCCCGAGAGGATGCCCTGCCGGGGCGTGACGGCGCGCTGCCGCTGCACAACGTCCATCATGTGCACGGCCGCCCACTGAAGGGCTCGTTCGCGGGCCTGGAGCAGGTGCACTTCGCGATGGGGTGCTTCTGGGGCGCCGAGCGGCTGTTCTGGAAGAAGCCCGGCGTGGTGACGACCGCGGTCGGCTACGCCGGCGGCTACACGCCCAACCCGACGTATCGCGAGGTCTGCAGCGGCCAGACCGGCCACACCGAGGCGGTGCTGGTGGTGTACGACCCCGCGGCCATCACCATCGAGGCGCTGCTGCAGGCGTTCTGGGAGGGCCACGACCCGACCCAGGGCATGCGGCAGGGCAACGACGTCGGCACGCAGTACCGCTCGGCGATCCACTGCACGACCGAGGCGCAGTACCGCGCCGCGCTGGCGTCGCACGACGCTTTCCAGGCGCGATTGACCGAGGCCGGGTTCGGCCCCGTCACCACGGAAATCGTGTATCCGGCGCCGACGTTCTATTACGCCGAGGACGAGCACCAGCAATACCTGTCCAAGCACCCCGGCGGCTATTGCGGGCTGGGCGGCACCGGCGTGGCGTGCCCCAGCGGGATCGACGCGGACTTCTAGCCGGCGCGATTGGCCACTCCGGCGGCCACGGGTGGCTGCAGCAGGGCGGCCGGCAACTGCCTGAGTTCGGCGGCGAGCTGCCGCAGGAAGGCGTCCATCGCTGAACTCTTGCGCCAGACCATTGCGATCCGGCGATGCGGCGCTTCGCCTTTGAACCGCAACAGGCGCACGTCCGGCGAGGACGGCACCGGCGGCTGCACCGCCAGCACGGGGAGCAGGGTGATGCCGACGCCGGCGGCGACCATCTGCCGCAGCGTCTCCAGGCTGGTGGCCCGGAAGCCGTCGCGCTCGTCCGCGCCCGACAGCCGGCACACGTCCAGCGCCTGGTCGCGCAGGCAGTGGCCCTCCTCCAGCAGGAGCAGGTGCTGGTCGTCCAGCTCGTTCACGTCCAGCGCGGCCTGCCCGGCCATCGCATGGTCGTGCGGGACGGCCAGCAGGAACGGCTCGTCGAACAGCGGCTCCACGTGCAGCTGGTCGTCGTGGATGGGCAGCGCGAGGATGCCGGCGTCGAGGCGGCCGTCGCGCAGGCGCGCCAGGATCTGGTCGGTCTTCTCCTCCACCAGCAGCAGTTCCAGCCGCGGAAAGCGCTTGCGCAGCCCCGGCACGACGTGCGGCAGCAGGTAGGGCCCGAGCGTGGGAAACAGGCCGAGGCGCACGGTGCCGGCCTCGGGGTCCTGGCTGCGGCGGGCGATTTCGGACATCTGTTCGACGTCGCTGATGATCTTGCGCGCACGCTCGGCGATGTCGCGCCCGACCGGGGTCAGCATCACCCGGCGCGGCGCCCGCTCCACCAGCGACACGCCCAGCTCGTCCTCCAGCTTGCGGATTTGCGTGGACAGCGTCGGCTGGCTGACGAAGCACGCGTTGGCGGCCCGGCCGAAATGCTTGTGGTCGGCCAGGGCCACGAGGTACTTCAGGTCGCGCAGGTTCATGGGGACGCACCGTTCGGGACGCGGGGCGAGTATCGCCCCGAAAGAAGCGCCAAGCCGCTGATCGCCCCGGCCGCCACGCCGATCACCCGGCTTACGCGGCTTCGGCCAGCGCGGCTGGCATGCGGATCAGGTGGTCGAACGCGCCAAGCGCCGCCGTGCTGCCGGCGCCCATGGCGACCACGATCTGCTTGTACGGAACCGTGGTGGCATCGCCGGCGGCAAACACCCCCGGCACGTTGGTCGCGCCGCGATCGTCGATGACGATCTCGCCGCGCGGGGACAGCTCCACCGTGCCCTTGAGCCACTCGGTGTTGGGCAGCAGGCCGATCTGCACGAACACGCCTTCGAGCTCGATCGTGCGCGCCTCGCCGCTGTTGCGGTCCTTGACCACCAGACCGTTCACCTTCTTGCCGTCGCCCAGCACCTCGGTGGTCTGGCCGCTGGTGATGACGTCCACGTTCTTCAGGCTGCGCAGCTTGCGCTGCAGGACCTCGTCGGCGCGGAGCGTCCCGTCGAACTCCACCAGGGTGACGTGCTGGACGATGCCCGCGAGGTCGATCGCGGCTTCGACGCCCGAATTGCCGCCGCCGATCACCGCCACGCGCTTGCCCTTGTAGAGCGGGCCGTCGCAGTGCGGGCAGTAGGCCACGCCACGATTGCGGTACTGCTCCTCTCCCGGCACGCCCATCTGGCGCCAGCGCGCGCCGGTGGACAGGATCACCGACTTGGCCTTGAGCGACGCTCCGCTTTCCAGCTGGACCTCGATCAGCCCGCCCAGCTCCTGCGCGGGCACCAGCTTGCTGGCGCGCTGCAGGTTCATCAGGTCGACCTCGTACTCGCGCACGTGCTGTTCCAGCGCGACGGCGAGCTTCGGCCCTTCCGTGTACGGCATCGAGATGAAGTTCTCGATGGCCATGGTGTCCAGCACCTGGCCGCCGAAACGCTCGGCCGCAATGCCGGTGCGGATGCCCTTGCGCGCGGCATAGATGGCCGCCGCCGCGCCGGCAGGCCCGCCGCCCACCACCAGCACGTCGAACGGCGCCTTCGCCTTGATCTGCTCGGCCGAGCGCGCGGCGGCGCCGGTATCGAGCTTGGCCAGGATCTGCTCGACGTCCATGCGGCCGTTGCCGAACACGTCACCGTTGAGGAACACGGTCGGCACCGCCATGACCTCGCGGGCCTCGACCTCCTCCTGGAACAGCGCGCCGTCGATGGCGACGTGGGTGATGTTCGGATTGATCGCGCTCATCGCGTTGAGCGCCTGGATGGTGTCCGGGCAGCTCTGGCACGACAGCGACATGTAGGTTTCGAACCGGAAGCTGCCCTCCAGGTCGCGGATCTGGTCCTGCACGGCCGCGTCGATCTTCGGCGGGTGGCCGCCGACCTGCAGCAGCGCGAGCACGAGCGACGTGAACTCATGACCCATCGGGATGCCGGCGAACCTGACCTCGACATCCGTCCCCTTGCGCACGATGGCGAACGACGGGCGGCGCGCATCGTCGTCGCGGCGCTCGTAGGTCACCTTGTCCGACAGCGAGGCGATGTCCTGCAGCAGGGCTTCCAGCTCGCGGGATTTCTCGCCATCGTCGAGCGAGGCCACGAGCTCGATCGGCTGCTGGAGCTTTTCGAGGTAGGTGGAGAGCTGGGACTTCAGGTTGGCGTCGAGCATGGGGTGGGGCTCCACGTAGGCGTGTAGGGGGGGTGCGAATCGGTTTGGCGGCCACGAACAGGTGCGGCAGCGAATCGCTGTCGGTTCCTGGAGATGAGTGGCGAGCCGGTTGCTTGCAGTAGCGGCCGGGCCCGTTGGGGAGGGAGCCCGGGGGAGTCAGGCCGGTCGGACCAGGCCGCTAGTGGAAGCAATCGGACTTGCAATCGGACGGAGGGCCCGGGCGGCGGACCGCCCGGGCATCCGGAACACGCGTGCGACTTAGATCTTGCCGACCAGGTCCAGCGACGGCGACAGGGTCTTCTCGCCTTCCTTCCACTTGGCCGGGCACACCTCGCCCGGGTTGTGGGCGACGTAACGCGCGGCCTTCAGCTTGCGCAGCGCTTCGGTCATGTCGCGGGCGATGGCGTTGTCATGCACCTCGTAGGCCTTGATGACGCCCTCGGGGTTGACGATGAAGGTGCCGCGCAGGGCCAGGCCCTCTTCTTCGATGTGCACGCCGAACGCCTTGGTCAGCGCGTGGGTCGGGTCACCGACCAGCGGGAACTTCGCCTTGCCCACGGCCGGCGAGGTCTCGTGCCACACCTTGTGCGAGAAGTGGGTGTCGGTGGTGACGATGTAGACCTCGGCGCCGGCCTTCTGGAACTCGTCGTAGTTGTCGGCCGCGTCCTCGACTTCCGTCGGGCAGTTGAAGGTGAAGGCCGCGGGCATGAAGACGATGACCGACCACTCGCCCTTCAGCGTCTCGTCGCTGACCTCGACGAACTTGCCGTTGTGGAAGGCCTGGGCCTTGAAGGAGGGCACCTTGGTGTTGATCAAAGACATGCGGGGAAACTCCTTTGCATATGGGGGAGGGGTGAAAACAGCCCACATGATAGGAACCGCCAATCGATACTTCAAATTGATGTATGAAATTGAATCGATAGTCATAAGCTATCGATAAGATAGGCGCTGAAGTGCCTTAGACCCGTACGCCGGGGGGCGCAGGGTTCTGCTCGGGCACTTGGGAGCGGACGCGTGCGGCGGGCAGCGGGCTCGAGGATGAACGCGGGCCGCACGGCTGCGTGTGCCCGATGCCATCACGGACAACGACCGGGCGCCTGGGGCGCGCCGGGACGCCTCCGCGGTGGTCCGTGGCGTGTCGCGGCTCAGCGCCGGGCGTTGGACCCTGCGCCCGCGTGATCGCCCCGGCGCACGAACGCGAGGATCGCCGGCAGCACCTCCGGCGCGCGGTCCGGGTCATACAGCCCCAGCACCGGTGCGCTGTGTCCGGCGCCGGGCAGCATCACCAGCGTCGCCTCACCGCCCGCCTCGCGCAGCCGGCCGGCCAGTTGCCGGCTGTCGCGCGCTTCGACCACGCGGTCGTCCTCGCCGTGGATAAGCAGGAATGGAGGCTCGTCGCCGGTGACATGCCGCACCGCCTGGGCCTGCGGCCACTGGGACGGTGGCCCGAACACCGCCCGGTAGCGGCCGGTGATTTCGAAGTCGTAGGGCCCGGCCAGCCCGATCACGCCCGCCAGTTGCGACGGCGACAGGCCATGCGCGTCCAGGTAGACCGGATCGGTGCCCAGCAGCGCCGCAATCTGCGCCCCGGCCGAATGCCCGGCCACGTACAGGCGTGCGGCGTCGCCGCCGTAGCGCGCCGCGTGCATGTGGGCCCAGGCCACGGCGCGCGCGCCGTCCTCGACGAACCCGGGGAAGACCGCGTCCGGCCAGGTGCGGTAATCGGCGACAATCGCCAGCACGCCGTTGCGCGCCAGCTGGCGGCCGACAAACTGGTACTGCCCCCGTTCGCCGCGCTGCCAGCCGCCGCCGTAGAAGAACACCACGGTCGGCGCCGCCTGGCCCGCAGTGCCCTCGGGCCGGTAGATGTCCAGCCGCAGGTCCCGCTCGGGCGCGTAGGCCACGCTGGCCTCGGGTGGCGGGAGCCCCCGGTTGGCGTAACGGAACAGCAGGCTTTCGCAGCCGGTGGTCAGCAACGTGCCCATGGCGAGGGCGGGCACGGCGAGGAGGCGCGGGATCGAAGGCATGCAATGGATGTCGAGTGGTGTGCGCCGGCGCACACGCCGGCGAACTGGACCGACAGGTACGACACGATGGCACGCATAGATGCGGTGGTGCGCGAGGCGAGGGCGGCGGTGGCCGGTGCCGGGGGCGACTCCGGCGATGCCGACCGGCTGATGGCGCATGTGCTGGAGCGCAATACGGCGTGGCTGTTCGCCCACGGCGATGAGGCGCTCGATGCGGCCGCGTCCGCCCGCTTCCACGACCTGCTGGCGCGCCGCGTGGCCGGCGAGCCGCTCGCCTACCTCACCGGACGACGCGCGTTCTGGACGATGGAGCTGGCGGTGTCGCCCGACACGCTGATTCCCCGCGCGGACACCGAGCGGCTGGTCGAGCTGGCGCTGGCGCGCGTGCCGCCCGCGGACGGGGTCGATGTGCTCGACCTGGGCACCGGCAGCGGTGCCATCGCCCTGGCGATCGCCGCCGAGCGGCCCCGCGCGCGCGTCCTGGCGACCGACGCCAGCCGCGCGGCGCTGGCGGTGGCGCGCGCCAACGCGGCGCGCCTGGGCCTGCACCGCGTCACGTTCGCCCACGGCGACTGGTACGACGCGATCCCGGTCGATGCCCGCTTCGACCTCATCGCCAGCAACCCGCCCTACATCGCCGATGACGACCCCCATCTCGACCGCGGCGACCTGCGCCACGAGCCGCGCAGCGCGCTGGCCGCCGGCTCCGACGGCCTGGACGACATCCGCACCATCGTTACCGGTGCCGGACGTCGCCTGAAGCCTGGCGGATGGCTGCTGCTGGAACACGGGTGGGCGCAGGGCGACCCCGTGCGCGCGCACCTTGAGGCGGCCGGCTTCGTGCACGTGTCCACCGAGCGCGACCTCGAGGACCGCGACCGCGTCACGCTCGGCCAGTGGCCGGACCGTGCGGCCCGGGCGGCCGGCACCGCGCGATAGACTGCGCGCCAGTCCGCACCCGAGACCGCCATGCGCACCCTGTACCCCGACATCCAGCCCTTCGACACCGGCACGCTGGAGGTCGACGACCGCCACACGCTGTATTACGAGCAGTGCGGCAATCCGGAGGGCAAGCCGGTCGTGCTGCTTCACGGCGGGCCGGGCGGCGGCTGCAGCGACAAGATGAGGCGCTTCCACGACCCCGCGAAGTACCGGATCGTGCTGTTCGACCAGCGCGGCAGCGGCCGCTCCACGCCGCACGCCGACCTCGCCGACAACACCACGTGGGACCTGGTCGAGGACATCGAGCGCCTGCGCCGGCACCTGGACGTGGAGCGCTGGCAGGTGTTCGGTGGCTCATGGGGCTCCACGCTGGCGCTGGCGTACGCGCAGACGCACCCGGACCGCGTGACCGAACTCGTGCTGCGCGGCATCTTCATGCTGCGCCGGTGGGAGCTGGAGTGGTTCTACCAGGAGGGCGCGTCGCGCCTGTTCCCGGACGCGTGGGAGCACTACCTCAAGCCGATCCCGGAAGTGGAACGCAAGGATCTGATCAGCGCCTACAACCGGCGCCTGACCTCCGAGGTCGAGGCCGAGCGCATCGAGGCCGCCAAGGCCTGGAGCGTGTGGGAAGGCGCCACCAGCTTCCTGCGTGTCGACGAGGACTTCGCGCACAGCCACGAGGATCCGCACTTTGCGCTGGCGTTCGCCCGGATCGAGAACCACTACTTCGTCAACGGCGGCTTCTTCGAGTGTGATGACCAGCTGCTGCGCGATGCCGGTCGCATCGCCGACATCCCCGGCGTGATCGTGCACGGCCGCTACGACGTGGTGTGCCCGGTCGCCAATGCGTGGGACCTGCACAAGGCGTGGCCGAAGGCGGAGCTCGTGATCACGCCGGCATCGGGCCACTCGGCGTTCGAGGCGGAGAACGTCGACGCACTGGTCCAGGCGACGGACCGCTTCGCGTAAGCACCAACGCCCTAGGCCTGTAGGAGCGGCTTCAGCCGCGATCACCGGAACAAGTTTGCAAGAGCGACTTGAGTCGCGACCGCGGTTCTTCCCGATCTGACGCATCGCGACTCACGTCGCTCCTACAGTTCCGCCTCGCACCGCTGTAGCAGGCGCGTGGTGGCCACCTGGGCGCGACCTACAGCGGCTCCGCGCGCGAGCCGTCCGGGTTGTGCTCGATCATCCACAACCCGGCCCACAGCTTGAGGTCGAGCTCGAAGCCTTCGGCCTGCTTGCGCATCAGCCAGGCCGGCGCCTCGCTGCGCGGCACCTCGTGCACGGTGATGTCTTCGCTGCCGACGCCGCCACCCTCGCCGACACGGGTCAGGCCGCGGGCCCGGACGAACGCGATCCGTTCATTGCTCATGCCCGATGACGTGGGGCCGACCAGCAGCACGTCGACGTGCGCCGGGTGCCAGCCGGTTTCCTCTTCGAGTTCGCGCCGCGCCGCGTCGATCAACGTGTCGTGGGCGTGGTCATCCCCGACCAGCCCGGCGGGCATTTCGATGGTGCGTGCGCCCAGCGGTACGCGGTATTGCTCGACGAACAGCACGGTGTCGGCCGGCGTCACCGCGATGACGATCACCGCCATGCCGTTGCCGTGGGTGCGTTCGGCGTATTCCCACTGGCCCCGGCGCAGCATGCGCAGCCAGGCGCCTTCATAAAGGAGTTCGGGGGCGGTGTCGGTCGGGTCGTGGTCCATGCGGCGATGCTAGCGGCTTGCGATGACGCGTGGGGTCATGCGTTGGCGCTGGCGACGCCGGGTGGCGCGAAGTCCAGGCCCGCGGCCATGTACAGGCGGCGACGCGTCATCGGGCCGAAGCGGAGGTGGTCGCACAGGGCGCCCAGCCCGTCCGCATCGGCGTTGCCGCGCGCGAACCGCGCGTCCGCGTGCGGCAGCGGTGCATCCAGCGCGATGGTCGCCAGTTGCCGGCACAGCAGCGCCTGCTCGCGATGCAGGCGCAGGCGCTCGGCGCACGCCTTGGCCCCGCGCAGGCGCAGGTAGGGCACCTCGTCGATGCGTTCGAGCAGGGCATCCAGTGTCTGGAAATGGGCCAGCAGCGCGGCGGCGGTCTTGGCGCCGACGCCCGGCACCCCGGGAATGTTGTCGATCGCATCGCCGGTGAGGGCGAGGTAGTCGGCCATCTGGTGTGCGTGCACGCCGTGGCGCGCATGCACGCCGTCCGCGCCCCAACGCTGGTTGCGGGCGAAATCCCATTGCTCGTCGCCGTCGGCCAGCAGCTGCGAAAGGTCCTTGTCGGCCGAGACGATCACCGCGCGCATGCCGTCGCGCCGCGCGGCGTGCACCGCGGTGCCGATCAGGTCGTCGGCTTCGTACTCGGGGTGGGCCAGCACCGCCAGGCCCAGCGATCCCACCAGCGCCTTGCAGTGGGCGAACTGCCGCCTCAACGCCTCGGGCGCGGGCTCGCGGTTGGCCTTGTAGGCCGGGTACAGCGCATTGCGGAAGCACGAGTCCAGTGCTTCGTCGAACGCCACCGCGATGTGCTGCGGGCGGGCACGGTCCAGCAGCTCCATGAGGAACCGCGCGAACCCCTGCACCGCGTTGCTCGGCCAGCCATCGGCGTCGGTGAACTCGTCGGGCATCGAGTGCCACGCGCGGAATACATAAAGGCTGGCGTCGACCAGGTAGAGCGTGGGCGCGCTGCTCACGCGCCGGTCCATGCCTGCAGCAGCGCCTGCGCATCCGGCCTGTCGCGCTCGGGAGCATCCAGCTTCGGTGTCCCGATGTGGATGAAGCCGGCGACGTGCTCGTCGGCGTCCAGCCCCAGCCAGCCCAGCACCTCGCGGTCGTAGGCCGGCCACCCCGTCAGCCAGGACGCGCCGAACCCGAGTCCCTGTGCGGCCTGCAGCAGCGCGAAGCACACGCAGCCCGCCGTCAGCAGACGCTCGGACTCGGGAATCTTCTCGTCCGGGCCGAGCCGTGCGACCACCACCACCACCAGCGGGGCGTGGGCGAAACGGTGCCGGTCCTTGTCGATCGCCGACCCTGCACCAGGATCGCGCAACCGGGTCAGCGCCGCGAGGCGCTCGCCCAGCACGTGCCGGGCATCGCCCTGGATGGACAGGAACCGGAACGGCACGCGCTTGCCGTGGTCGGGTACGCGCACCGCGGACCGGAGCATCCGCAGCAGGGTGTCGGGGTCGGGACCGGGCTCGGAGAGCTGCTTGGCGGGCACCGACCGGCGGGCATCCAGGGACTGGAGCAGGCCGGCATCGGAGCGGTCAGGGAGAGGGGCGTCGTGGAGTTTTGGCGACATCAGTCACATAATCGAAAACTTGCCTGCTGGCTGACCTATCTTGCCACTATGCTCCCGCGTGTGTCGTAGGCGACGCCTAGCGTCACCTGCCCGCGTCACCAGTCCCCGGGGGGATCCACCCGTGTCCAACAGCCCGCTTGGCGTGGTCAACGCAACTCCGATGGAGCCGTTGCGCGTCCTGGAGGAAATCAAGCGCCTCGCGGTCGAGCAGCTCGGCAACCTGCCGGGCATGCTGTTCCGTGGTGTGGAGCAGACGCTCAACAATGCCGTCGCCAACGGCATGGCCGGGCCGGGGCACTTCGAGGACCTGGGATCGCTGCGGATGCTGCGCCAGCAGAATGCAACGCTGGCGATGCGCTTCCGGCAGCAACTGGCGCAGGGGTTCGATGACTTCCGTGGCCTGCGCGTGCGCCATCGCGGCGACCTTCCGCTGGGCCTGATCGAAGACGACCAGCTTGAATTCCAGTTGCAGGGCCAGCGCCTGGCCGAAGCCGTGCAGGGCCGTTACCAGCGGCCGCTCGAAATGCTGCGCGGCCGGCTGGCCACGTTGAGCGCCGCACTGGGCACGGCCGGCGAAGTGAATCCGGTGGGCCCGGAGCGGCTGGCCAACGCCTTTGTCGAGACCTTCCGCGAAACCGAGCCCACCGAGTCGGTCCGCGCGCTCATGTTCCGCCAGTACGAGCAGGACCTGGCGATGCTGCTGGGCGACTTCTACGGTCGCGTCAACACGCTGCTCGCATCGGCCGGCTATGGCGTTGCCAGCCCGCCTGCCCAGTCGCGCCCCGCGGCTGGGCCGGCGCAGGCGTTCGTGCACGACACCGTTGAACCGCGTGAGCGCCCGGTACCGACCGGTGCGCCAGGCGAGAACACATCTGCGTTCGGCCACGGTGCCTCGGGCTTCGACCCGTCCCCGGGGGCGCCCCCGTCGACGGCACCCGGTCCAGCACGCCAGGCCGGCCAGGCCACCGAGCTGCGCGAGCACGTGGCGCAGGAGCTCGCCGACTTGCGCACCCTGCTGCAGACGTGGCGCGAGGGCCTCCAGCAGCAGGGCATCGGGCCCGCTCGTCCGGCCGCCAAGGCATCGTCGCCGTCCCCGGGCGCCGCCATGCGGGAGATGCGCATCGACGAGATGCTGAGCGTGGCCTCGATGATGCAGCACGAGCCACCCGACGCCTTTGCCCGCGCACTGGCGGGCTCCGGCCGACTGGCCGACACCATTCGCGACCACCTCACCGACGGCGCGCGCCGGATCGGGCTCAACCCCGACCAGACCCGTTTCAGTGCGCAGGAAGAAGACGCCATCGACCTGGTGGCGCTGCTGTTCGATTCCCTGTTCCGCAGCCACTCGCTGCAGGACCGCGCCCGTCGCCTCTATGCGCGTCTCGTGCTGCCGTACGTCAAGGTGGCGTTGAGCGACGAGAGCGTGTTCGTCGCGCAGGATCATCCCGCGCGCAAGCTGCTGGATGCCATCACCGAAGCCTGCGAAGGCAACCAGGCAACGACGCCCCAGGACCGCGAACTGCTGGACCGCGCCGCCGCCGCGTCGCAGCGCATCGTGGCCGAGTACAACGAGGACATGGCGGTGTTCGAGCTGGCGCACGCCGAGCTCGACGCATTGCTGAGCCAGCAGCGTCGCCGGGTCGACCTGCAGGAGCAACGGGCGGTCAAGGCCACGATGGGCCGCGAGCGCCTGGGCTCGGCGCGCGCTGCTGCCGACAGTGCCGTGATCGACCGCCTGAAGGGCCAGCGGATGACCCGCGCGGTCGCCGACTTCCTGGCTGAGCCCTGGCGGCACCACGTCGTGCAGACCGTGCTGCGCGACGGCGACGAAGCCTCGCGGCAGGC
Organism: uncultured Lysobacterales bacterium; assembly: GCA_946886865.1. The sequence continues at coordinate 31,020 of CAMPJI010000007.1, forward strand.
CGAGGCATTCAACCTCGGTGATGCGCTGCTGGAAGCCGACCGGTTGGCGGCCGAACACCGCGGCAAGGAACTGGCTGACCACCTGTTGGCGCTGGAGCCCTCGATCGTGCAATGCCTGGCGAGCTCCGGTCTGGACGACAGCGCGGCCCGGCATGCACTGGCCGGCCTTGTGCATGCGCTGGCGACCCCCGACCGACCGCGCAACGTGCAGGCGCCTCCGCCGCGCACCGGGGAGGCCGAGGACGAAGGCGCCGAGGAACGTCGCGTGTGGCTGTCCGGCACGGTCGGGGCTGCCGAGCCCGATGCGGGCGTCATGGAGGCGCTGCGAGCACTGGAGACCGGCGACTGGGTGAGGCTCACCGACACGCAGGGTGAAGTCGTGCCGGCGAAGATCGCCTGGGTCAGCCCGCTCACCTCACGCATGCTGCTGGTGAACAGGCGTGGCATGCGCGTGCTGGCGGCGTCGGTCGAGGACCTGGCGGTGCTGGCCACCGCCGGTCGGCTGGTGCTGGGCACCGAGAGCACCGCCTTCGACGAAGCGATGCGACAGGTGCGCCAGCGCCTGGACAAGGCGGCCGGCCCCCGCTGAGGCGTGCCCCCGGGCGGTCGCGCCTGGGCGGTTCCGTGGGCCAGCTGCCGGCGATCCCGCAGGGCTCTGGCGTCCGACCAGCGCACGTCGAGCGCCCATTCGCTAGGATTCGACGGGTCGCCAGTCCGGCGTCGGCGCACAAGGACCTTGCATGACCGAGGCATCTCCCGCCCTGACCGTCGGCGTGGCCGCCGAGACCGCGCCGGGCGAGCGCCGCGTGGCGGTCACCCCCGAAACCTGCCGCAAGCTCTCCGCCGCCGGCGCGCGGGTGAGGATCGAGCGCGGGGCGGGCCTGCGGGCCGGGTTCACCGACGAGGCGTATGTCGAGGCCGGCGCCGCGTTGGACGACACCGCCGAGGCGGTGCTGGACGCGGCCGACGTGGTGCTTTGTGTGCGCCCGCCATCGCCCGGGCAGCTGATGCGGCTGCATGAGGGGGCCGCGCTCGTCGGGTTGTTGTCGCCGGACGCCGATGCTGCCCGCGCCGAGGCGATCCGTGCGCGGGCACTGCACGCGTTTCCACTTGAGCGCCTGCCGCGCACCACCCGTGCACAGGCCATGGACGTGCTCAGTTCCCAGGCGGGCATGGCCGGGTACAAGGCCACCCTGCTGGCGGCCCAGCTGGCCCCGCGCTTTTTCCCGATGCTGACGACCGCGGCGGGCACGATCCGCCCGTCACGGGTGCTGGTCATCGGCGCCGGTGTGGCCGGCCTGCAGGCCATCGCCACCGCGCGCCGGCTGGGCGCGCAGGTGGAGGGCTTCGACGTGCGCCCGGAAACGCGCGAGCAGATCGAATCCCTGGGTGCGCGCTTTCTGGACCTGGGCGTATCGGCCGCCGGCGAGGGCGGCTACGCACGCGCGCTGACGGACGAAGAGCGTGCCGAGCAGCAGCGCCGGCTCGCCGCGCACCTGCGGCAGGTGGACGTGGTGATCTCGACCGCCGCGGTGCCGGGCCGCCCCGCGCCGCGGATCCTCGGTGCGGACATGGTGGCCGGCATGAAGCCCGGCAGCGTCATTGTCGACCTCGCCGCGGAGAGCGGCGGCAATTGCGAGTTGACGTGCCCCGGGGAGACGGTCGAGCACGGCGGCGTGACCATCGCCGGTCCCGTCGATCTCGCCAGCCGCGGCGCACTCCATGCCAGCGAGATGTACGCGCGCAACCTGCTGAACTTCGTCTCGCTGTTCATCCGCGAGGGACGCCTGGCCTACGACTGGGACGACGAGTTGCTCGCCCGCACCCTCTGGCCGGAGCGCCCTGCGGAGACCTGACCGCGGTCAACGCGTCTTCGGGCGTTCTGCGGGCGGCGGATTGGCATCGACCCAGTCGCGCCGCTGCTCGGGTGTCATGCCGCGCCACTGTGCCTTCAACGCCGCGCGCTGCTCCGGCGGCAGCGCGCGCATGCGCGCAAACAGCGCCCGCATCTGCTCGCGCTGCTCGGGGTTCATGTGGCGCCAGCGCTTCATCCCGGACCGCGCCCTGCTGCGCTCCTCGGGCGTCATGTCCTGCCAGCGTTGCGCATGCGCCAGCATCCGCGCGCGGGCGGCGGGTTCGTTGTTCCATCGATCACGCAGGGGCGTGATGAGGCGCTCCCGCTGCGCAGGCGTCAGGCGGTCCCAGGCAGGCAGCGCCGATGTTTCCGCTGGGGTCGCCGGTGCCTGGGACTGCGCACCCGCCGGCCCGGCCAGTGCAGCAAGGCCGATCAGAAGCGGCACCAGGTGCGTTCGTGTCCTGAAGGTCGGGAAGGGCATGTCACGGCTCCGGAGTCGGGGGCAGGTCGTCGTTCGCGGCCAGCCACAGGTACAGGTCGGGGTTTTCGTCCAGCGCGCCGATGGCCGCCTCCAGCTCCATCTCCGCGTCCACGGCGGCCACCTGCGGTGCCGGTCCGGGCGCCGGTGTTGATTCGAAGAATCGCAACCCCAGCGCGAGGGCCGCTACCGTCGCGAACGCGCCCGCCCAGCCCCAGGCCGGCCCCGCGCGGCGCCTGTGCGACGCCGGATCCAGCGCCGACCGCCGAGCGGCCCGCAGTGCGCCCGCTGTCGAAGGTGGAAGCGCGTTCAAGGCATGCGCGTACCGCTGCCGCATCGCCTGATCGAAGGCGTCGGCATCGGTCGGGGTCGGGGGTCGTATGTTCATCGCCAGGGTTCCAGTTGCCGTTGCAGCGCATCGCGCGCCCGAGACAGGTGGGTCTTGACTGCGCCTTCGCTGCAGCCCATGACGCGTGCGGTGGTCGCCACGTCGAGTTCCTCCAGTACGCGCAGGCTGAAGGCCTCGCGCTGTCGCCGCGGAAGCGTGTCCAGGGCGTCTGCCAGTTGCCGATAGGCCTCCTTGCCCTCGTGGGTGCGGCCCGGCCCCGGTGCCGGGTCGTCGGCCCAGTCCATCGGGCCGACGCGCGTATCCTCCGGCGGGGGGGCGAACCACCTCAGCCGCATCGAACGCCGGCGCTGGATGTCGACGATGCGGCTGCGCAGGATGCTCCAGAACAGCGGCGTCCACTCCGCAGCGGGACGGTCGACGTAGGCCAGCATCTTCATCATCGCGTCCTGCACCGCGTCCAGCGCATCCTCGCGCTGCCGCAGGCCGATCTCGGCGAAGCGGAAGGCACGGGTCTGGATGCCGGACAGGAACATCTCCATCGACACGCCGGCCGGGGCGGCATCGGCCCGTGCGGTCTCCACGGCCGCGGCGGCGGCGGGCGGGGTGTGGGGTGGGTCATCAGCGGACACGCGTTGCAGCATACCGGCGCCCGTCAGCCCAGGTCAGCCCGGGGGGCGGGGCCTCGCACTGCCCCGCCACGGGCGAGGGCAGCGCCGTGCGTGATCCAGCGGGTGCTGCTCATGCCGGCCTCCGCCGCTGCGCAGCCACACACGGCTGCAAGGTGGAGGAAAACGCGCGGAGCGGGCGCCGGTTGACACCCCCTTGGCGGCATTCAGACGCCGGTTATGATGCCGGCGTGCGTGAAGCACCCTGCGCATGCCCGTGGTCTGCACCGGAGGCGAGATGATCGAAGGCCTGGATGCGCTGTACATCTTCATGCTGGCCGCGGTCGCCGGCCACGTGATCATCTCGAGGGTGCCGGTGATCCTGCACACGCCCCTGATGTCCGGGTCCAACTTCATCCACGGCATCGTCCTGGTTGGCGCGATGGTGGTGCTGGGGCATGCCGACACGACGGCCGAGAAGGTCGTCGGCTTCATCGCCGTGCTGCTGGGTGCGGGCAACGCCGCCGGCGGCTACGTGGTGACGGAGCGGATGCTGGAGATGTTCAAGTCCAGCCGCAAACCCGTCGGCAAGCCCGGAGATCCCGCGTGACCGGGGCCGTGATGCTGGCCAGCGCCAGCTATCTGGTCGCCGCGACGCTGTTCCTGCTGGGCCTGCAGCGCATGGCCTCGCCGGCCACTGCGCGCAGCGGCATCCAGTGGGCCGGCTGGGGCATGTTGATCGCCACGGCGGCCACGTTCCTGCTGCCCGGGCTGCACAACCTCGAACTGATCGTCGTCGCACTGGTGCTGGGCACGGTGCTGGCGTGGGTGTCGGGCAAGCGCGTGGCCATCACCGACATGCCGCAGATGGTGGCGCTCTACAACGGTATGGGCGGCGGCTCGGCGGCGGCGATCGGCGCGGTGGAGCTGCTGCGCTGGTCGGCGGCACGCCCGGCCGATGCGGCCCTGCGCGGCCTGCAACCAGACCTGTCCGCCTTCCAGCCTTCGATGGTGACGGTGGTGCTGGCGGTGGTGGGCGGGGCGATCGGCGCGGTGGCGCTGTCGGGCTCGGTGATCGCCTGGGCCAAGCTCGACGGCCGGCTCGACCGGCGGGTGGTGTTTCCGGGCCAGCAATGGTTCAACGGCGCCGTGTTCGTGGCCATGGTCGTCGCCGGCGGCATCGCCGTGCCATCGCTGGACCTCACGGCGATCATCGTGTTCTTCGCACTGGCGTTGGCCTTGGGCGTGCTGATGACGCTGCCGATCGGCGGCGCGGACATGCCCGTCGTCATCTCGCTGTACAACGCGCTGACCGGCCTGGCGGTGGCGTTCGAGGGCTATGTGCTGGGCAATCCGGCGCTGATCATCGCCGGCACCATGGTCGGTGCCGCCGGCATGCTGCTCACGCGGCTGATGGCCAAGGCGATGAACCGCTCGGTCAAGAGCGTGCTGTTTTCCAATTTCGGCGGCGGTGGCACGGCGCAGGAGATCGCCGGCAGCCAGAAACCGATCGAGGCGGCGGACGTGGCGGCGATGATGGCCTTTGCCGAGCGCGTGGTGATCGTGCCCGGCTACGGCATGGCCGTGGCGCAGGCGCAGCACAAGATCTGGGAGCTGACCCAGCGGCTGGTCGAGCGCGGGGTCAAGGTGAAGTTCGCCATCCACCCGGTCGCCGGCCGCATGCCCGGCCACATGAACGTGCTGCTGGCCGAAGCCGGCGTGCCCTACGACCTGATCGCCGACATGGACGACATCAACCCGGAATTCGCCACCACCGACGTGTCACTGGTGATCGGCGCCAACGACGTGGTCAACCCGGTGGCGAAGACCGATCCGGCCAGCCCGATCTACGGGATGCCCATCCTGGACGTGGTGAATTCCAGGAACACGATCGTGATCAAGCGGGGCAAGGGCACCGGTTTTGCCGGGATCGAGAACGCGCTGTTCTACGCCGACAACACGCGGATGCTCTACGGCGATGGCGCGGACATGGCGGCCGCGCTGGTCAGCGAACTCAAAGCCCTCGACGGCGGGCACTGAACCGCCCACAGCGGGCGGCCTCGGCGGCCGCTCAGCGCGAGGCCACCGCCGCGACCACCAGCGCCACCGCGATCCACGCCAGGTCCGCGCTGCCGTTGGCCAGTTGAGCCAGCGTCCACGCCAGCCCGGAGCCGAGCCGCATGGCCGACTCCCAAGGCTGCAGGCCGAGCATCGCGCCCAAGTGCGATGCGATCAGCCACCAGTTGGCGAGCGCCACCGCGGCCGCGGTGCCGGCCACACCCAGGGCAAGGCGCACGGCGCCGGGCCGCCATCCGCCCAGGCGCAGGACCCACGCCACGTCCAGCGCCGCGAGCACCGCCATCCAGCTGTGCTGGCGGCCCGTGTAGGCACCCAGCAGCACCCAGATGGCCGCGAAGCCGAGCACCGCGACCGACAGGAGCAGCCACGACATCCAGCGCACATCGCGTGCGTATCGGCGGGTCCCTGCGGCGCGGGGTGCGGGGGTGGTCATGGGCGAAAACGGGTCCGGCATGGGGCAGCGCGACAGGATAGCCGGCCCGGCCCGGTAGAATGGCGGTCTTGTGCCGATCCGCGGCACCCCAATGTCCTCCGCATGTATTCCCGTAGCAGCGAACCCGTCCGATTCGAGCGCGATTGCGCCGCCGTCCTCGTGCCCCAAGGCGAGCAGGTCAACCTGCCCGCCGGCAGCGTGGGCTATATCACCCAGGCACTGGGTGGCAGCTATACGGTATTCGTGGAGGGCAACCTGTTCCGCATTGCCGGGCGCGATGCCGATGCCATCGGCAAAGAGCCGCCCGAGCCGTTGCGGCTGCCGGAGGGCGCGGACGATGACGCGGTCGAGCAGTTGGTCTGGAAGCAGCTGCGCACGTGCTTCGACCCGGAGATTCCCATCAACGTGGTCGATCTCGGCCTGGTCTATGAAGCCCGCGTCCTGCCGGCCGACGCGGGCGGTCGGCGGACCATCGAGGTCAGGATGACGCTGACGGCGCCGGGCTGCGGCATGGGCGACATCCTGGTCGCCGACGTGCGCGACAAGCTGGAGATGATCCCCACGGTTCAGGAGGCGGACGTTGAACTGGTCTTCGACCCGCCGTGGAACCGCACCATGATGTCCGAAGCCGCGCGTCTCGAAACCGGCATGCTCTGACGTGCCAGGGCCGGCCAGCCCGGCCGACCCGCCCTGCGTTCACTGCCCTGTTCATGTTGCCCGTCCCATGGGCGGCCGGGCGGAGCTTTGCCGGATCTGGCGGCACGCGGCACATGACGCGCGTGCCGGCTTGCCGTGGCCGGATCATGACTTTTGGCAGGGCAATCCCGAAAAGCGTGAGCAAAGTCACACTTTGAAGTGTGAAATTGCTGCGGCCGCAACTTGAACTTCACATGAATCGTCACGTAGCGTCCATGTTCTGACGTAACGCGTCAGTTCATGCCGGCATGCCAGCGGGCCCAGCGCCCGGATGGTCCATGACGGTTTTCGCCGCCTCAGCGGCACACATCACGAAAGTCTTCGGGGGTTTCACTGATGTCCAAGCACTACTCGGGTCTGCGCGTCCGCGCGCTGGCCGCCGCCACCACGCTCGCGCTCGCGTCCACCTCGGCCCTGGCCGCGGACCGGGTCAACATGGCCGGCCTGCAGTCCGCGCCGACCCACGACCGCTTCATCGTCAAGTACCGCGAGGGGAGCGCGCCGCAGACCAGCACCGCGTCGCTGAACACCGCGCTCAACCGCGCCGCCACCGCCGCCCGCGGCGGCAAGGCCCTGGGCCTGCAGCGCCTGCGCCGCATCGGCACCGGCGCCGACGTCGTCACGTCCAGCCGCAAGCTGGACCGGGTCGAGGCTGCGGCGCTGATGCGCCAGATCGCCGCCGATCCGAACGTCGAATACGTCGAGGTCGACCAGCTGCTGCAGCCGCTGCTGACCCCGAACGACCCGCGCTACAGCCAGCAGTGGGGCTACTTCAACGCCACGGGCGGCATCCGCGCCGACCAGGCGTGGGACGTCTCCACCGGCCAGGGCGTCGTGGTTGCCGTGCTCGACACCGGCAGCACCAGCCACAGCGACCTCAACGGCAACACCATTGCCGGCTACGACATGATCAGCGACACCACGGTTGCCGGCGATGGCAACGGTCGCGACAACAACCCGGCCGATCCGGGCGACTACTACCAGGGCCAGGGCTCCAGCTGGCACGGCACGCACGTGGCCGGCACGGTCGCCGCGCTGACCAACAACAACAATGGCGTGGCCGGCACCGCGTTCGGCGCCAAGGTGCAGCACGTCCGCGTGCTGGGCCGTGGCGGCGGCTACACCTCCGATATCGCCGACGGCATCATCTGGGCCTCGGGCGGCAGCGTCAGCGGCGTGCCGGCCAACCCGACCCCGGCCGAAGTCATCAACATGAGCCTGGGCGGCAGCGGCGCGTGCGGCACCACCACTCAGAACGCCATCAACGGCGCCGTCTCGCGCGGCACCACGGTCGTCGTGGCCGCCGGCAACAGCAACGCGAATGTCTCCGGCTTCAATCCCGGCAACTGCAACAACGTCATTTCCGTGGCGGCGACGGATATCAACGGTTCGCGTGCCAGCTTCTCCAACTACGGCTCGCTGATCGACGTGTCCGCCCCCGGCGTGAACATCCAGTCGACGCTCAACAGCGGCAGCCAGGGCCCGGGTTCGGAGAGCTACGCCAACTACAACGGCACCTCCATGGCCGCACCGCACGTGGCGGGCGTGGTCGCGCTGATGCAGGCCGCCGCGTCCTCGCCACTGACCCCGGCGCAGGTCGAGCAGACCCTGAAGAACACCGCGCGCGCGCTGCCGGGCAGCTGCTCGGGCGGTTGCGGTGCGGGCATCATCAACGCCAAGGCCGCGGTGGATGCCGTGTCGGGTGGCAACCCCGATCCGGATCCGGATCCGGAGCCCGGCGACACCGTGCTGACCAAGGGCGTGGCCAAGACCGGCCTGTCCGCCAGCACCGGCAACTCGCTGAACTACACGATGGCGGTGCCGGCCGGCGCCACCAACCTGACGTTCACCACTTCGGGTGGCACCGGTGATGCCGACCTGTACGTCCGCTTCGGCAGCGCGCCGACCGACACCACCTACACCTGCCGCCCGTACCTCGGCGGCAACAACGAGACCTGCACCATCGCGGCTCCGAGTGCCGGCACCTACTACGTCCGGGTGAAGGCCTACGCGAGCTTCTCCGGCGTCAGCCTGGTCGGCAACTACGACACCGGCGGTGGCGGTGGTGGCCAGCCGCAGACCTACACCAACAGCGGCGACTACCAGATCCTGGACAACCAGACGGTCGACAGCCCGATCTCGGTGTCCGGTCGCAGCGGCAATGCCCCGAGCAGCGTGCCGGTGGCCGTCGACATCCGCCACACCTACAAGGGTGACCTGCGGGTGGACGTGGTCGCGCCGGATGGCTCGATCTACAACATCCACAACCGCTCGGGCGGCAGCGCCGACAACATCATCGGCACCGCGACGCTCAATCTCTCCAGCGAGGCCCTCAACGGCACCTGGAGGCTGCGCGTCAACGACAACTACAACGGCGATACCGGCTACATCAACAGCTGGAGCATCACGTTCTGATAGAGGTCTGATCGAACGGACTCGATCCGAGTCATTGCGGCATCTTGGACCCCGGCTTCGGCCGGGGTCTTTTTTTGCTGGCATCAGCGCGGTGCCGTCGACGGCCGGCACCTGGAGCTTTCACGCGCGCGCGTGCGCGCAGCCCGCGAGGGCGCTGCGATGCCACTGGATCGTGTCGCGACGGACCGGCGTGTACGCCGTCCCGGTCCCTCAGCCCAGCGCTTCGAACCGGTTGGCGTCGACGTTCTTGCGGACCTTCGCCGGGTCCCAGATGCGGCCGTTCATGGCGATGTAGACGCCGGCGGGCAGGGACTGCACCGCGCCGACCGCGGTGCCGATGTTGAACTCGGCGTCCGAGCCGCGGAAGCGCGCCGGGTTGAGCGCGCCGGTCAGCACGATGGTCTTGCCGGGGATGGAAGCCAGCACCTTGGCGGTCTCCACCATGCTGTCGGTGCCGTGGGTCACCAGCACGTGCCGTGCGGGCTGGGCCGCGATGGTGGCGCGCAGAAGTTCGCGATCGGCATCGTCCAGGTGCAGCGAATCCTTGCGCAGGATCGGGATCACGCTGTAGCGGAACGCCACGCCCAGCTCATCCAGGATGCGGCCGATCTGCGGCTCGCCGACCTGGAAGTCCGACTTGTCGTCGAAGTAGATCTTGTCGATCGTGCCGCCGGTGGTGACGATGCAGAGCTGGTCCATGGAGTGCTGCGGCCGATGCTTCGGAAAGGGCGTGGATTATAGGCTGCCGTCGGAGGTGCCGGCCCTCACGACGCCCGCCGTCCGAAGCGTGCGTGCAGGCCGGGCCAGCTGGCGGCGAACACGATCACCACCGACAGCGCGGTTTCCAGCAGCGCCAGCATCCGCTCGTCCGGGCTCGACCAGGCGGTCATCACGCCGTGGCAGAACCAGGCCAGGGCTAGCACCGCAGCCCAGAATCCGGCGGTACGCAGGCGCATCGCCTTGGCGATGGACAGCAGTGCGGGCGGCAGCGCGGTAAACGCCAGGACGGTGGTGCTTCCCCCGTGCAGCGCGAACCACGCGACGTACAGCGCGGCCAGTGCCAGCAGCGACGCCACCAGCGTCCGTCGCGAGCCCCGGTAGGGCGCGATCGTGGGGCCGGTCATGCGAGCCGCACCGCGATCTGCGCCACACGACGGCCCAGAGCGCGCGCCAGTTCGGCCTCGTCGTCGCTGGGTTGCGGGTCGTCGTCGCTGCCGGCCACATGGCTGGCCCCGTAAGGCGTGCCGCCCCCGCGCGTGCGGTGTAAGGCGGCTTCGGTATAGGGAATCCCCATGATCAGGCAGCCGTGATGCAGCAACGGCACCTGCATGCTCAGCAATGTCGCCTCCTGACCGCCGTGCTGGGTTGCCGTGGAGGTGAACACGCCCGCGGGCCGGCCCACCAGCGTGCCGCTGGCCCACTGCGCACCCAGCCCGTCCAGCCAATGCTTGAGCGGCGCGGCCATGTTGCCGAAGCGGGTCGGGCTGCCGAGCAACAGGCCCGCGCATTCGTCCAGATCGTGCGCCTCGACGTACGGTGCGCCATCGTCGGGCACGGGGGGCGCCGCGGACTGGGTGACCGCCGCCACCGGCGGCACCGTGCGAAGCCGCGCGCTTGCGCCGGGCACTTCGCCCACGCCACGCGCGACCTGGCGCGCCAGCCGCGCCACCGAACCGCCGCGGCTGTAATAGAGCACCAGGATCTCGACCATTGCGTCCTCCGCGTCAGGCCGGCAAGGATACCGCCCGGCCGCGACGTTGCCGGCCGGGACGATCGGTTAACCTCGGCGCGATGACGCCGCGCGACACCTTCAACGACCTGCACGACCGCCTGCGCGACCGCGCCCGGTTGACCACCTTCTACCGCTTCGTCGCGCGCCGCGTGCTCGACGACAACCTGTTCCAGGCGGCCGGCGCGCTCTCGTACACCACGGTGTTCGCCCTGGTGCCGCTGTCGATGGTGGTGTTCGGCGTGCTGGCTGCATTCCCGGGCTTTGCCGACTGGAGCGACCGGCTCAGCGATTACATCTTCTCCAACTTTGTCCCGACCTCGGCGCGGTCCGTCGAGGGCGTGCTCAAGCAGTTCTCGGCCAACGCCGACAAGCTGACCGCCGCCGGCGTGATCGCATTGCTGGTGTCGCTGCTGATCACGCTCAACGGCGTGGAGACCACGTTCAACCGGATCTGGCGGGTCAAGGCGGCGCGCCCGAAGCTGGGCCGGTTCCTGGTGTACTGGACGGTGTTGACGCTGGGCGCGCTGATCGCCGCGGCCAGCCTGGCCATCTCGGCGCGTTTCTTCGCCATGGCGGTGTTCGATACCCAGGCCGGCCACCTGCTCGAAATCACCATGCTGCGCGCCACGCCCATGGCGCTGGAGTGGCTGGCGTTCGCGGCGATCTACCGCGTCGTGCCGCACCGCACGGTGAAGTGGCGGCACGCGCTGGCCGGCGCGCTGCTCGCAACGGTGCTGTTCGAACTGGTGAAGTGGGCACTGGGCGTCTACCTGGGCACGTTCGGCAACTACTCGCGCATCTACGGCGGCCTGGCGTTCGTGCCGATCTTCCTGCTGTGGGTGTTCCTGAGCTGGGTGGCGGTGCTGCTGGGCGCTTCGCTCGCGTCCGCGGTGTCGGCGTTCCGCTACCAGCCGGTGCACCTGCGCCTGCCCATCGGCTACGAGATGTACGGGTTGCTGCGCCTGCTGGCCCGGTTCCGCGAGGCGCGTCGCAAGGGCGAAGGCCTGCACACCGACCGCATCCAGCAGCTCGAACCGATCCTGACGGATGCGCTGGTGCAGGACATGCTCGCGCAGCTGGAGGAGATCGCCGTGGTACGCCGCGCCGAGGACGGCGAGTGGCTGCTGGCGCGCGACCTGGACGACCTCACGCTGGCCGAACTCTACGAGGCCTGCCAGCTGCGCGTGCCGATCGCCGAGGCGCACCTGCCGTGCAAGGACGACCCGCTGGGGCACTCGGCGATCCAGGCCCTCGACGAACTCCGCATCCCGCTGCGCGCGCTGCTCAAGCGCCGCGTGGGTTCCATCCACGCCGCCGACGAGGACTGAGAATGCCGTCTGCCACCCGGGCCATCGCCCACCTGACCCTGGCAAGCGTGCTGGTACTGGCGCTGGTCGCCTGCGACCGCGGCGACGATGCCGCCAAGCCCGCGACCACCACCGGGCCGGCCCCGGCCGACCCCTCTGCCGGGTCATCCGCCGAGCGGCCGGAAAAAGCGCCCGAGGCAGGCGCGAGCGAGCCGGCCTCACCGCGACTGTCGCTGCCGACGCTGGATGGAGCGAGTTACGACCTGGCCGACCACCGAGGCAAGTGGGTGGTGGTCAACTTCTGGGCGACCTGGTGCGCGCCGTGCCTGAAGGAGATGCCGGAGCTGTCGGCACTGGATGCGATGAACGAGCACATCGAGGTCGTCGGACTCGCGTACGAGGAGATCGACGCGGCCGCCATGCGCGCGTTCCTCGACAAGCACCCGGTCGTCTACCCGGTGGCCATCCTCGACGTGACCGCGCCCCCGGAGGATTTCGACACCCCGCGCGGCCTGCCCATGACCTACCTGATCGCGCCCGACGGCCGGGTTGCCCACAAGGTACTGGGCCCGGTGACGGCGCGCGGGATCGAGGAGGCCATCGCCAAGGCCGGTGGCCCCGCGCCGACCGGGGTGGAGATGGAGGCGGACTCGTGAGCGTCGCCCGCTTCCTCGTCAGCGGCCACGTGCAGGGCGTGTTCTTCCGCGCCAGCACCCGCGACACCGCGCAGGCCCTGGGCCTTGGAGGCTATGCACGCAACCTGGACGACGGCCAGGTGGAAGTCGTCGCGCAAGGCACCGAGGAAGCGATCGAAGCCCTGCGGGCGTGGCTGCACGAAGGCCCGTCGCAGGCGCGGGTTGACCGGGTCGAGCGCGACTCGGGCACGCCCGATGACGTGCCTGCCGAAGGGCACTTCCTGATCCGCTAGGGCGTGTGCGAACGGACGGCGGCAACCGACGGCAGTCAGAACAGGCGTTGCCAGTACCCGACGTCGATCCAACGGTCCTGCTTGCGCCCGACCTGCTCGAAGTGCGCCACCTTGTGGAAGCCCAGGCGCTCATGCAGCGCAATGCTGCGAGCGTTGGGCAGGGCGATTCCGCCGATCACAGCGTGCATGCCGCAGGCGCGGATCGCATCCAGCAACGCGCCATACAGCGGCTGGCCGATGCCACGCCCGACGGCATCGGCATCCAGGTACACCGTGGACTCGACCGTGTGCCGGTAGGCGCAGCGGCCCTTCCAGCGTGAAGCGTAGGCATACCCGAGCGGCGCGCCGTCCGGGCCTTCGGCCAGCAGCCAGGGCAGCCCGGCATCCAGGGTCTCGTGGATGCGTCCGGCCATGTCCTCGGCCGTGACCAGGTCGGTCTCGAACGTGATGCAGGTGTGCTGGACGTAGTGGTTGTAGATGCGCGCCAGCGCCGCGCCGTCTTCGCGGTGCGCGTACCGGACGGAGGGGGCGAGGACAGTCTTCATCGGCGTGGGTCCGTCAGCGCTCGCGCAGGCGCGGCCGCAACGTCGCGAGATTGCAGGGCCGTGTGCGCGCGTCCAGTTGCGCCTGGATGATCCGCTCCCACGCCGTGCGGCACGCGGAGGTCGACCCGGGCAGTGCGAAGACGAACGTGCCGTTGGCCAACCCGGCGAAGGCGCGCGACTGCAAGGTCGACGTGCCGATCTCATCGAAACTGATCGAGCGGAACAGCTCGCCGAAGCCCGGCATCTCCTTGTCGAGCAGCGGAAGCAGCGCCTCGGGCGTGGAATCGCGCCCGGTGAAGCCGGTGCCACCCGTAACGAGGATGCCGTCGACAGCGTCGTCGGCAATCCACTGCGACACCTGCGCCCGCAGCCGGTAGCGGTCATCGGGCAGCAGCGCGCGGCCTCCAAGCCGGTGACCGGCGGCCGCCAGCGCCTGGACCAGGTAGTCGCCCGAGGTGTCGTCGGCCGCGGTGCGGGTGTCGGAGACGGTCAGCACGCACAGGTGCAGGGGGATGAAGTCGCGTTCGGTACTCATGCCGCGCAGTGTACGGCGGGTGCGCACCCGTGCAGGCGGGCTTCAGCCGCGATCGCCCGCTGGTTGCGTGCATGCAGGAGCGATGGAGGTCGGGATGAACGCCAGCCCGCCCGCGCCGGGACCGCGGATCACGGAGGCATCGGCGCGGCGCGCCTGTGTCGATCCCGCCACCGGGCTCCGGCGATCGCGGCTGAAGCCGCTCCTACAGGGGCGGCGCGAGGGTGTGCATCGCCTTTGCGAAGTCCGCCGCGAAACCGGCCATGTCGAACAGGCCTTCGCCGTCGCGTCGTCGGGCCAGCTCGGCACGCAGCGCGGCCAGCGCGACCGGATCACGGGCCAGTTGCACCGCGCGCGCCACGAACGCCGCGTCGTCGTCCACATTCATCGCCGCCATGCCCAGGTGGTGGTTGAGGCTGCCGGCCACGCGCGCCGCGAATGTCTCCCCCGGCCGTGTCAGCACCGGGCACCCGGCCCACAACGCATCCGAGGCCGTGGTGTGGGCGTTGTAGGGGCCGGTGTCGAGGAACAGGTCGGCCTGCTGCAGGCGGGCGAGGTACTCGGCATGCGGCTGCTTGGGCATGAACACGAGCCGGGCCGGATCGATCCCGCGCGCCTGCGCATGCGCGCGCAGCCGCGCATCGGCCTGTCCGGGGCCCGACAGCAGCCACAGCACGCTGCCCGGCACCTGGTGCAGCACCGCCAGCGCGCGGTCGACGCTGGCCGGGTTGAGCTTGTAACTGTTGTTGAAACAGCACAGGACAACGCCGTCGGCTGGCAGGTCGCACGCCTCGCGCGTGGCCGCTGGCGGCAACACGCGCCGCGTGTCGGATGGCTGGAAGCAGCGCGGCAGGCGCAGCACGCGCTCGCTGAAGTGCGGCTCGAGCGCCGGCGGCAGCACGAAGCCGTCGGCCAGCACCCAGTCGATCCAGGGCGCACCGGATGTGCCCGGGTACGCCAGCCAGTTGACCTGCACGCGTGCGGGCCGCATGGCGAGCACCTCGGGCGCACCGCCGCCGCCCCAGCCGCGCAGGTCGACCAGCACGTCGATGCCGGCCGCGCGGATCGCCGCCGCCACCTGCGCGTGCGGGCGGCCGGATACGTCCACCAGCCGCGTGGCCGCGTGCAACCGGCGACGGATGGGGCCAGCGTCGTCGGCGTTGAGTGCGAACAGGTGGACATCGATGTCCTCGAGCGGCTGCAGGGCCTCGAACAGGGCCACCGTCAGCAATCCGGTCGGATGCGCGCCGAAGCCGTTGGACAGGAAACCGACCCGCAGCGGCCCCGGTGCGCGCGCCGGGGCCGGCGGCAGCGGCCGCACCTGCCGTGCGAGCATGGCGGCACGTTGGCGCGCGCATTGCAGTTGCTCGCCTGGGGTGCCGTCCTCGCTCAGGAAGGCGAACGGCTCCACCGCCCCCTGTCCCCGCCGGACGGATTCGCGGACCTGCGCGGCGAGGCGGTCGAGTTCGCGCCAGTCGCACAGCTTCCGTCGCCAGGCCAGCAGGTAGGCGGCGACCTGCGGGTCGCCGGGCAACAGGGCGTGCGCGTGGGCATAGGCGCCCGACGCCGCCTCGGCTTCGCCCACGTCCTCCAGCACATGCCCGAGCCACACCGCGATGCCGGGGTGGTCGGGCGCGTTCGCCGCGGCCATGCGCAGGCTGTCGGCGGCGTCCTTCCGCAGGCCCTGCATCCATTGCGCGCGGCCCAGGCGCGCGAGCGCTTCGGGGTGGCCCGGCTGGAGTGCCAGCGCGCGCCGGCAGGCGGCTTCGCCGGCCTTGGCATCGCCTGCATCCAGTTCATGCTCGGACAGCACGATCCACGCGATCGCATCGCCCGGATTGGCCTGGAGGCGCTGGCGCAGGGCAGGGCGCGGGTCGCCGGGCGGCATCGCCACGTTCATGCCGGACGCAGGGCGCGCCGGAACCGGCGGGTGCCGTCGAACGGTGTCCAGCCCGTGGCGCGATACAGGGCCTGCGCGGCGCGGTTGTCAGGGTCGGTTTCCAGTTCCAGCCGCAGTGCGCCATCGTCACGCGAAAAGGCTTCGGCCGCCTCCAGCAGCGCGCGCGCCACGCCGCGCCGGCGGGCGTGCGGCTCGACGAACAGGTCGTTGAGTACCCAGACGCGCGCCGCGCTGACGGATGAGAACATCGGATACAGCTGGACGAAGCCCAGCGCGCTTTCGGCGTCCGCAGCGAGCAGCACGGCCGAATCGGCATTCCCAAGCCGGTCCGCGATGAACGCGCGCGACTGCGCCATCGCGTCCTCACCGGTATAGAACGCGCGGTAGCGGTCGAACAGCGGGGCGACGGTGTCGAGGTCGGCGGTGCCGGCGCGGCGGATGGTCGTGTCCATCCGTGCAGCTTAAACGCCCGTGGCGACCGGGCCTTACGCGTCGTGCGTGAGACGGGCCAGTTCGTCGGCCTGGTGTTCCTGCTGCAGGCGCACGACCAGTGCGTCCAGCTCGCCGGTGAGCACGTTGGGCAGGTCGTACAGGGTGAGGCCGTCCACGCGGTGGTCGGTGATGCGGCCCTGCGGGAAGTTGTAGGTGCGGATGCGCTGGCTGCGGTCGCCGCTGCCCACCTGCAGCTTGCGCGTCTCGGCCTGCGCGGCCGCGGCCTTGGCGGCCTGTGCGTCGGCCAGCATGGCGGCCAGGCGCTTCATGGCCTTGTCGCGGTTGGCGTGCTGGCTGCGCTCGGTCTGGCTTTCCACCACCACGCCGCTGGGGAGGTGGGTGATGCGGATGGCCGAGTCGGTCTTGTTGACGTGCTGGCCGCCGGCGCCCGAGGACCGGAACGTGTCGACCTTGAGGTCGGACGCATTGAGTTCGATCGGCTCGCCCTCGGCCTCCACCGGGATGATCGCCACGGTTGCCGCCGAGGTGTGGATGCGGCCCTGCGACTCGGTCTCCGGCACGCGCTGGACGCGGTGGGTGCCGGATTCGAACTTCAGCCGCGAGTACGCGCCGCGCCCTTCCACGCGCGCGATCACCTCGCGGAAGCCGCCGTGCTCGCCGGGGTTGGCGGATTCGACCTCGACCTTCCAGCCCTGCCGCTCGGCGTAACGCGAATACATGCGGAACAGGTCGCCGGCGAAGATCGCCGCCTCGTCGCCGCCGGTGCCGGCGCGCACCTCCAGGTAGATGTCGCCTTCGTCGCGCGGGTCCTTGGGGACCAGGTGAGCCAGCAACTGGGCGTCGAGGTCCTCGAGCCGCGCCGTCGCGGCCGCGATCTCCTCCTCGGCCAGTTCGCGCAGTTCCGGGTCGCCGCGCATCGCCTGCGCGGCGGCCAGGTCGTCGCGGGCGCGCGCTTCGTCGGCCAGGGCGGTGGCCAGCGGCTCGAGCTGCGCGAACTCGCGCGACAGGCTGCGGAAGCGGTTGGCGTCGGATGCCACGCCGGGGTCGGCAAGCAGCCGCTCGAGCTCCTCGCGGCGTTCGGCGAGGGCTTCGAGTTTGCGGCGCAGGGTCGGGGTCATGGTCGGGAGCCGGGAGCGGAAGGGTGGGACATCGAGGGCGGGAACACCGGAGGTACGGCGTCCCTAATCCTCGCGTCCCGCGTCCCGCCCCTCCGGGAACAGGCGGTCCGCCGCGCGTGCGAGGTCCGCATTGCCGGTCAGGGCCGCCTCGCGCAGCGCCACCGTCGGCGCGTGCAGCAACCGGTTCGTCAGCGTGTGGGCCAGGTAGTCGAGCACCGCCTCGGGTGACTCGCCCGCGGCCAGCTGCTGCCGCGCCTTCGCCAGTGTCTCGATGCGGGCCAGCTCGCCATGCGCACGCAGGCGCTTGAGCGGCTCGGTGCGCGTGCTTGCCGTTGAGGTTTCGACGTACCGCGCGACCTGCAGCTCGATGATGGCTTCGGCTTCGGCAGCGGCTTCGCGCCGGCCCCGGCGGTTGTCCTCGATCGCGCGCTCGAGGTCGTCGACCGTGTACACGAACACGTCCTTGAGTTCGGCCACGTCGGCGGCGATGTCGCGCGGCACCGCCAGGTCCAGCAGCAGCATCGGTCGGTGGCGGCGCGCGGCAAGCGCGGCGGCCACCTGCGACCGTTGCAGGATCGGCTCGCGGCTGGCGGTGGCCGACAGCACGACGTCGGCCTCGTGCAGGTGCTTGTCCAGTTCGGTCAGCGGCAGCGCGACGCCGCCGTGGCGCGTGGCCAGCTCCTGCGCGTGGGTCAGGGTGCGGTTGGCCACCAGCAGCCGCTTGGCGCGGGCCTGCACGAGGTGGCGCGCGGCCAGTTCGACCGTCTCCCCGGCGCCGACCAGCAGCACCGTCGAATCCTCCAGGCGGGCGAACGACTCCTGCGCCAGCCGCACCGCCGCCGACGCCACCGACACCGGGTTGGCACCGATGCGGGTGTCCGTGCGTGCGCGCTTGGCGGTCGAGAACGCCTGCTGGAACAGGCGGTCCAGCCGTCCGCCCAGCGTGCCCGCGGTACGCGCGATCGCCCAGGCATCCTTCACTTGGCCGAGGATCTGCGGCTCGCCCAACACGAGCGAATCCAGGCCCGTCGCCACCCGGAACAGGTGGCGCACGGCATCGGCGTCGCGGTGGCGGTACAGGTAGGCATGCAGGCCCTGGCCGTCGTCCATGGCCGCGACGTCGCCGGGGTGGGTGGCCAGCCAGTCGGCCAACGCCTGGCCGTCGTCATCGGCCAGCGCATAGATCTCGGTGCGGTTGCAGGTCGACAGCAACGCGGCCTCGCGCACCGGCGGCAGCGCACGCAGCGACGCCAGCGCGGCCGGCACCGCGTCGGCGGAAAACGCCACGCGTTCGCGCAGGCCGACGGGCGCGGTCTGGTGGTTGATGCCGAGTACGAACAGGGTCACGGGGGAGGGGGAATTCCGTTCAGGCGCTTGCGATAAGCTGCTGGCCGCCGAAGCCCACATTCTACCGGCCCGGCCCGCCGCACCGAAGCGGTCGCACGGGCCGTCCGTCCCTGGTGATGCCGATGCCCCTGTCCCGACCCCGCGCCGCCGTGCTGGCGGCCGCCCTGTTCGCCGCGACCTCGATGCCGGCAATGGCCGCGCCCGATCCGTTCGGACGCGCGCTGGAGCCGCTGCTCCAGGCCGAGTTCGCGCTGCAGGCCGGCCGGCTGGAGGAAGCGGCGAAAGGCTATCTGGAAGCGGCCGAAGCCGCCGGCGACCCGGTGCTGTCCGAGCGTGCCACCCGCATCGCCCTGCTGGCCAAGGACGAGGAGCGCGCCGCGCGCGCCCTGGAACTGTGGCGCGAACAAGGCGGCGAGGGGGTCGATGTTCTGGCGGCCGAGGCGACCCTGGCGATGCGCCGGGGTCAGGACCGCGCTGCGCGCCGCCACCTGCTGCGGCTCATGGCGACGCCGGACGGCTGGCGTCAGGCGCTGGGCGTGCTGGGGGCGGGTGCCCGCGATCCCGAGCAGGCCGCCGCGCTGCTCGCCTACCTGATCGACCGCGATGCCATTCCCACCGAGCTGCAGGCGTGGCTGGCGTTCGGCGGGCTGGCGCAGCGCGTGGACGCGCCGGAGCTGGCCGAGCGCATCGTCGCCGAGGTCGTCGAACGCTTCCCCGGTGAGCCGCGCGTGGCGCTGCTGCGGGCCAGCCAGCTGCGCGAGGCGGGCGATACCGCGCAGGCGCTGGACGCGCTGGCCGCCATCGATGCGCAGGCCGAACACGATGCCGACCTGCGCCTGTCGCTGGCCAGCGAGTACGACGCGCTGGGCGAGCTGGGCCGCGCCGAGCGCACGCTCGCGCGTGGGCCGCAGGACGACCAGACCTACGCGCTGCGCGCCTCGCTGCTGGCACGCGCGGAAGACAATGACGCGCTGAAGGCGTTGTACGGCGAGCTGGCGCGCGACGCCGTGCGGCCGGACCCGCAGCGCCGGCTGCTGCTGGGCCAGGTGGCCGAGTTCCTGAAGCTGCACGACGAGGCGCTGGAGTGGTACCGCGGCGTGCCCGGCGGTCCGCAACGCTGGCTGGCGCAGCTGCGTGCGACCAACGTCCTGCACGAGCTCGGTCGCGCCGAAGAGGCCTACGCCGCGCTGGGCGATATCCAGGACGATGCCGAAGCGCCCGAGACGGTGCGGCGCGACGCCTACCTGCTGGAGGCGTCGCTGCGCGAGAAGGACGGACAGCCCGAGGCCGAGATGGACGCCTTCGCCCGCGCGCTGGCGGCCTTCCCCGACGAGCCCGAGGTGCTCTACGCCCGCGCGCTGACCTATGAGCGCCGCGACGACATCCCGCGCGCCGAAGCCGACTTCCGCCGCATCCTGGTGGCCGAGCCCGACAGCGTCGCCGCGCTCAATGCGCTGGGCTACACGCTGGCCGATCGCACCGACCGCTACCAGGAGGCGCTGGAGCTGATCAACCGCGCCCGCGCCGCCGCGCCCGACAACGCCGCCATCATCGACAGCTACGGCTGGGTGCTCTACCGCCTGGGCCGCAACGAAGAAGCGCTGACCGAACTGCGCCGTGCCTACGCCCTGCAGAAGGACGCCGAGATCGCCGCCCACGTGGGCGAAGTGCTGTGGGTGATGGGCCGGCGCGACGAAGCGCGGCGCTATTTCGGCGAAGCCCGCGAGATCGACCCCGACAACCGCGCCCTCAAGCGCGCCCTGGAGAACACCGGCGCATGACGCTCACGCTTCCCCCTTCCTTCCTGCGCATCGCCGTCTTCGCGGCCGTGCTGGTGTCCGCCGGCTGTGCCGTGCAACCCAGGCGCGAGCCGTTGCCGCCGGGCATGGAGGCCGCCGCGCAGGCGCGTCAGGCCGAGCGCGAAGCCGCGCTAAGGCCGCTGTCGGACTGGTCGCTGGAGGGCCGCATTGCGGTCTCCAATGACGGCAAGGGCGGCAGTGGCCGGATCGACTGGACGCAGCGCGGCCCGGCGTACGCCGTGTCGCTCAGCGCGCCCGTGACCCGTCAGAGCTGGCGCCTGAGCGGTGGGCCGGAGGGCGCGCGACTGGAGGGCATCGAAGGCGGTCCGCGCAGCGGCCCGGACGCGCAGCAATTGCTGCTGGAGGCCACGGGCTGGGCGATTCCTGTCGGGGCGCTGTCGGATTGGGTGCGCGGGCTGCGCGCCGAAGCCGCCGGTCCGGCCCGCATGGAATTCGAGGCGACCGGCCGCTTGGCGCGGCTGCACCAGGGCGGATGGGTCATCGACTATGTCTGGCCCGACGCCGACGCCGATGCCGCTTCGGCCGGGCCGGTGTTGCCGCGCCGGCTGGACGCCCGCCAGGGCGAGGCCCGCGTGCGCCTGCTGGTGGATACCTGGGCCGGACTCGAATCGCAGGCCGACGCGGCTGCGGCCACGCCGTCGCAATGACCGCCGGAGCGGGCGGCCGCGTCGACGTGCCGGACGGGGTCGTCGGCGACGACGGGTGGTCGTGGTGGCCGGCGCCGGCCAAGCTCAACCTGTTCCTGCGGATCACCGGGCGACGCCCCGACGGCTACCACGAGCTGCAGACCGTCTTCCGGCTGCTCGACTGGGGCGACCGCATCGGCCTGCGGGTCCGCCCGGACGGCCGGATCGTGCGGCATGGCGCTTCGGTGCCGGGTGTGGAGGCGCAGGACGACCTGGTGGTGCGCGCCGCGCGACATCTGCGACGAAGCGCCAACGTCGGGCAAGGTGTCGACATCGTCGTCGAAAAGAGCATTCCTGCCGGTGGCGGATTCGGTGGGGGGTCGTCCGATGCCGCCACGGTGCTGTGCGCGCTCGACCGCCTCTGGCGCTGCGGCCTCGGGACCGGTGCATTGGCCGGGTTGGGCCTGGCGCTCGGCGCGGACGTGCCGGTGTTCGTCCGCGGCGAAAATGCCTGGGCCGAGGGCGTGGGCGAGCAGCTGACCCCGGTCGACCTGCCGCCGGCGTGGTACGTGCTGGTCGATCCGCAGGTGCACGTGCCCACCGCTGCGCTGTTCCAAGCCCCTGAATTGACGCGGGATGCGGCGCCCGCGACAATATCCGACTTCGTTTCGGGCGTACCCCTCGGGAACGCGTTCGAGCCGGTGCTGCGCAGGCGCGAGCCTGCCGTCGATGCCGCGCTGGCCGCCTTGTCGCGGGTCGGCGATGCGCGTCTGACGGGGTCGGGCAGCGGGTGCTTCGTGGAGGTTCCGACGCAGCGCGCCGCGCAGGCTGTGCTGGCGGCGTTGCCGGCCGGCCTGAAGGCGTGGCGGGTTCCCGGTGCCGAGCGCTCGCCGCTGCTTCGCGCGCTGGACGCGTGGGACGACAAGTATTCACCCGCCTCCTGACCACCGGAGGCAGCCGCGGCCCGCCGCGGTGGGTTCGAGGGTCCGATGCCGGCCGCCGTGGGCGCCGCGGCGGATCCGTCGGGCCCGACACACAACACAGGGGCGTCGCCAAGAGGCCTAAGGCACCAGGTTTTGATCCTGGCATTCGCAGGTTCGAATCCTGCCGCCCCTGCCACATGCCATGCCGGCCCAGCGCCGGTTCACCGCCACGGTCAGAGCGAAGCGGAGATCCACAACGTGCAGAACGATCGCAACCTGCTGGTGTTCAGCGGCAACGCCAACCGGCCGCTGGCCGAGGCCGTATGCAAGGAGCTGGGCATCCGCCTGGGCAAGGCGCTGGTCGGGCGGTTCTCCGACGGCGAGGTGCAGGTCGAGATCGAGGAGAACGTGCGCCGGCAGGAGGCGTTCGTGATCCAGCCGACCTGCGCGCCCAGCGCCGAGAACCTGGTGGAGCTGCTGGTGCTGGTGGACGCGCTCAAGCGCGCCTCGGTCAGCAACGTCACCGCGGTGGTGCCGTACTTCGGCTACGCCCGCCAGGACCGCCGCCCGCGCTCCTCGCGCGTGCCGATCACCGCCAAGGTCGCGGCCAAGATGTTCGGCGCGGTGGGGTGTGATCGCGTGCTGACCGTCGACCTGCACGCTGACCAGATCCAGGGCTTCTTCGACCTGCCGGTCGACAACGTTTATGCATCCCCCTTGCTGCTGGCCGACATCTGGCGCGCGCACGGCACCGACAACCTGATCGTGGTCAGCCCCGACGTCGGCGGCGTGGTGCGCGCCCGTGCGATCGCCAAGCGGCTGGACGATGCGGACCTGGCGATCATCGACAAGCGCCGCCCGCGCGCCAACGTCGCCACGGTGATGAACATCATCGGCGACGTCGCCGGCAAGACCTGCGTGCTGGTGGACGACATCGTCGATACCGCCGGCACCCTGTGCGCCGCCGCGGCCGCGCTGAAGGGGCAGGGCGCGCAGAAGGTCGTCGCGTACTGCACCCACCCGGTGCTGTCGGGCGCGGCCATCGACAACATTTCCAAGTCGCAGCTGGACGAACTGGTGGTCACCGACACCATCCCGCTGCAGGAGGCGGCCCGCGGCTGCGGCAAGATCCGCCAGCTGAGCGTCGCCGAGCTGCTGGCCGAGACCATCCGCCGCATCGCCTTCGGCGAGTCGGTCAGCTCGCTCTACGTCGACTGACCGGCGGGCCACCACGAATTCGACTCACCTGGTCGCGGGTGAGTCACCCCACCGCCGCGAGGCGGAACAACGCAGTAAAAGCGAGTAACTGAAATGTCCGAACACACCATCAAGGCCACGAGCCGCAATGTCGAGGGGAAGGGTGCGAGCCGCCGCCTGCGTCATGCCGCTTCGATCCCGGCCATCGTTTACGGCGGCAAGGCCGAGCCCATGCCCATCCAGCTCGAGCACGAGAAGATCTGGCTGGCCAGCCAGCACGAGTGGTTCTACGCCTCCATCCTGGACCTGGACATCGACGGCAAGGTCGAGAAGGTCCTGCTGCGTGACATGCAGCGCCACCCGTACAAGCAGCTGATCATGCACCTGGACTTCCAGCGCGTGGACGCCAAGCAGGCCATCCGCGTCGCGGTGCCGCTGCACTTCCTCAACGAGGACAAGTCGCCGGCCGGCAAGGCGGCCGACGTCGTGGTCACCCACGAGCTCAACGAGGTCCAGATCAGCTGCCTGCCCAAGGACCTGCCGGAGTTCATCGAGGTCGACCTGGCCGAGCTGACCCTGGGCCAGACGATCCACCTGTCCGAGCTGAAGCTGCCCAAGGGCGTGGAAGTGCCGGAACTGAAGCTGGGCAAGGAGCACGACGTCGCCGTCGTGGTCGCGCGCGCTGGCCGGGTCGAGATCGAAGAGACCCCGGCGGGCGAGGGCGACGGCGAAGTGCCGGCCGCCAAGGTCGAGAAGGACGCCGAGTAAGCCGTTGCGGATCCGGACGCCCGCCCCGGTGGGCGCCCGGCCGCTGGCTTCGTGCAGTCTTCGATGACCGGTTTGCGCCTCATCGTCGGGCTCGGCAATCCCGGGCCCGAACACGCCAGAACCCGGCACAACGCCGGGTTCTGGTTTGTTGACGCCCTGGCCGAGCGCCTGGGCGGGCGTTTCGGGCTGGAGTCCAAGCTGTTCGGCGAAACCTGCAAGGTGCACGTCGGCGGCGAGGCGGTGTGGCTGCTGAAGCCCGCCACCTTCATGAACCTGTCGGGCAAGTCGGTCACCGCGGCCCTGCGCTACTGGAAGATCGAACCCGAGCAGGCCCTGCTGGCGCACGATGAGCTGGACCTGCCGCCCGGCGCGGCGCGGCTCAAGTTCGACGGCGGCCACGGCGGCCAGAACGGCCTGCGCGACACCATCCGCCTGCTGGGCCACGCCCGGTTCCATCGTCTGCGCATCGGCATCGGCCACCCCGGCCACAAGGACCGCGTCACCCCGTGGGTGCTGGGCCGCCCCGGCCAGGCCGACGAGGCCTGCATCCTGCGCGCCATCGACGACGCCATCGACGTGCTGCCGCTGGCGGTCGCCGGTGATTTCAATGAGGCGATGAAGCGCCTTCACACCTCCAAGGACGCTGGAGGCTAGGGACTGGGGGCTGTGCGCCAACGCGCCATGCCAGCCTCCAGTCCCTAATCCCCAGACCCCAGAGCACTGCCATGGGCATCAAATGCGGCATCGTCGGCCTGCCCAACGTCGGCAAGTCGACCCTTTTCAACGCGCTGACCAAGGCGGGCATCGCCGCGGCCAACTTCCCGTTCTGCACGATCGAGCCCAACGTCGGCGTGGTGCCGGTGCCGGACCCGCGCCTGAATGCGCTGGCCGAGATCGTCAAGCCGCAGAAGGTCATCCCGACCGCGGTCGAGTTCGTCGACATCGCCGGCCTGGTGGCCGGTGCGGCCAGCGGCGAGGGTCTGGGCAACAAGTTCCTGGCCCACATCCGCGAGGTCGATGCGATCACGCACGTGGTGCGCTGCTTCGAGAACCCGGACGTCATCCACGTCAACAACAAGGTCGACCCGATCGCCGATATCGAGACCATCGACACCGAGCTGGCGCTGGCCGACCTGGATTCGGTCGAAAAGGCGCTGCAGCGCGCCGAGCGTTCGGCCAAGACCGGCGACAAGGACGCCAAGGTGCGTGTGGAAGTCCTGGGCCGGCTGGCCGCGGGCCTGGGCGACGGCAAGCCGGTGCGCGCGCTCGGCCTGTCGGACGACGACAGGGCCGCCATCCGTGACCTGTTCCTGCTGACCGCCAAGCCGGTCATGTACGTGGCCAACGTGCTGGAGGACGGGTTCGAGAACAACCCGCACCTGGACGCCGTGCGTGCGCGCGCCGCCACCGAGGGCGCCGAGGTGGTGCCGGTGTCGGCGGCCATCGAGGAGGAGCTCAGCCAGCTCGACGACGCCGACCGCGACACGTTCCTGGCCGACCTGGGCCTGGACGAGCCGGGCCTGAACCGGGTGATCCGCGCCGCGTACACGCTGCTCGGCCTGCAGACCTATTTCACCGCCGGCGTGAAGGAGGTCCGCGCCTGGACCGTGAAAGGCGGCTCCACCGCCCCGCAGGCCGCAGCCGTCATCCACACCGATTTCGAGAAGGGCTTCATCCGCGCCGAGACCATCGGCTTTGATGACTACCTGCAATACAAGGGCGAGGCCGGGGCCCGCGAGGCCGGGCGCCTGCGTCTGGAAGGCAAGGAGTACCGGGTGCAGGAAGGCGACGTGCTGCACTTCCGCTTCAACGTCTAGGCCGCCACCGCGCCCCGCGCGCGGCCCTCGTGGATCGTGGGCGTGAAAACCCGTTGACTTCCCGTCGGCGCGGCGCCAGAATTGCGGGCTCTTTTGGAGGGATACCCAAGCGGCCAACGG
>CAMPJI010000008.1 GCA_946886865.1 uncultured Lysobacterales bacterium
GAGCGGAAATCGGGTCGGTCGGCCATGGGGTCTCTGCTGGAAGGGGGCGCGGGTCGGGTTGCCGCGTGCCCGTGGTTGACACGCGGGCCCGGCGTGCGGGCAAGCTGGGCATCTTGGCGGCCCATGCGCCGCACGATGAACGGAGATACGGAACGATGACATCCAGATATGCGGCATGGCGCCACCGCGTTCAATGTGCCATCGGTTTGCTGGTGCTGGCGTGCGCGATCGCGGTGCCGGCGTTCGCTCAGTCCAGCGCAGCCGCGACCGCGCTGCCCGCCGGCCAGCGCACGGTGCTGGTCATGGGCGATTCGCTGTCGGCGGCCTACGGCCTGCGCGCGTCGGAAGGATGGGTCGCGCTGCTGGGTCAGCGGCTGTCGCGCGAACATCCGCGCTGGCACGTGGTGAATGCCAGCGTCAGTGGCGAGACCAGCGCCGGCGGCGCCTCGCGCATCGTCGGCGAGCTGCGCCGGCACCGGCCCGAGGTGGTGGTGATCGAACTGGGCGCCAACGACGGCCTGCGCGGGCTGCCCACGCTGCAGACCCGCATCAACCTCGCCCGGATGATCGGTGCGGCGCACGGGGCGGGTGCGGAGGTGCTGCTGGTCGGCATGCGCATGCCGCCCAACCTGGGTGCGGACTACACGCGCGCGTTCGAGGAGAACTACGACGCGCTGGCCGAGCGCTACGACACCGCGCTGCTGCCGTTCCTGCTGGAGCCCATCGCGCTGGACGAGGCCGCCTTCCAGGGCGACAACCTGCACCCGGTGGCGTCGGCGCAGCCCAGGCTGCTCGAGCACGTGTGGCCGGCGCTGGAGCCGTTGCTGGATTGAGGCGGGACCAGCGCCGCTCGAACAGCACCCCCTACGCCCACCTACAATCCGACGACGCCTACCCGACCGGAGCCACCCCATGCTGACCTTCCACCACTGCCCGCAGACCCGCTCCTCCAGCGTGCGCTGGCTGCTGGAGGAACTGGGCATCGACTACACGGTCGAGCGCGTGGACCTGCGGGCCGAAGGCGGGGTGCCCGATGCGTACCGGGCCGTGCAGCCGCACAAGAAGGTGCCGGCGATTGTCCATGACGGCGTCACCGTCACCGAGCGCTCGGCGATCACGATCTACCTGTGCGATGCCTTCCCGGACGCCGGCTTGGCGCCGGCCATCGGCGATCCACGCCGCGGGCCGTACCTGAGCTGGCTGGCCTACAGCGATGCGGTGATGGACCCGAATATCGCCGCGCGCTTCAACAAGTGGCAGTACGACCCGCGGACCGTGTCATTCGGCACGTTCGAGGACATGCTGGCGCACGTGGAGCGCACGCTGGCGGCGCACGACTACGTCACCGGTGACGCGTTCACCGCGGCCGATGTCCAGGTCGGCAGCCTGCTCAACTGGACCGTGCGCGTGTTCAAGCTGGTCCCGGAGAGCCCGGCGATCAGCGCCTACCTGGACCGGCTGCAGGCGCGGGAGGCGTTCCAGCGCGCGCAGGCGCTGGACGCCGCCTGACTCAGCCCGGCGCGGCACCGGCGTCGTCGCCGCGGCGCAGGTGCTGCAGCCCCCACGTCATCGCCGCGCACAACGCGACCGCCCCGGCCCAGCCCGTCACGGCGCCGGCGCCATCGGGCAGCAGGCCGGTGAACGCCGGCATCCACTGCGGCCCGTACATCGCCAGCGCGCCGGCGGCCACGACCGCCAACAGCCCCGACAGCAGCCGCTGCAGCCAGGCCTCGACGCGCTCGTCCAGTCGCGGCGCGCCTGCCACGCGCGCGGCGACCTGCGCGGCGAAGTCGGCCGGCATCGGCGACACCGGCGGCTGGCGCAGGGCGCGGGCGATCATGCGGTACTGCGCGGTGCGTGCATCGCCGTGGCCGGCATCCAGCTTCAAGCGTTCCGCGCGCAGTGCGCGTTCCTGGGCCTCCCACGCGCGCGGGTCGATCCCGGCGTCTTCGGGGGTTGGCGTGTCGCGGTCGACGGGGTTCATGCGTGTGCTCCCATGTGCGCCTGCAGCCGCTCGCGCAACAGCGCGCGGCTGCGGAACAGGTGGCTCTTGATGGTGCCTTCGGCGATGCCGGTCATGCGGGCGATCTCCACGATCGGCACCTCCTCCAGGTGATACAGCGTCAGCAGCGTGCGCTGCAGCGGCGGCAACGCCTCGATCTGCGCATGCAGCAACGCGGACATCTCGTCGTCGGCGGTGGCGGCCTCCAGGTCGAAGCCGTCGCTCACGGTGTCCATTGGCGAGAACGCCTCGCCGTCGTCGTCGCCGGCCACCGGTTCGACGATGGGGATGCGCTTGCGCTCCAGGTGGCGCTTGGCCACCGAGTACGCCACCTGCCCGATCCAGGACTTCAGGGCGCTCTCGAACCGGTACTGGTGCAGGCACTGGTGCACCCGCAGGAACGCCTCCTGGCATAGCTCGCGGGTGTCGTCCGGGTGCCGGACCATGCGGTCGATGATGTGCCAGCACAGGCCCTGGTACTGCCGCACCAGGCGCTCGAATGCGCCGGCGCGTCCCGCCAGCACGTCCTCGACGAGGGCGCGGTCCTCGCTCATGGGGCGCGTCCGTGCGGGGCGCGGATTGGACGAAGGGTGGCCATCGCCCCAGTGGATACGCCCAGCAGCGGACCGGTTGCAAGCACCCGGCCGGTCCGCGTCGCTTTGGAACGTGCAACCGGCAGCGCGTCCGCCGTATCCCTTGCCGCACGTCGCATCCCGCGCCTGACCGAGACCCCGCCATGAACCTCGAAGTCCTCATCCCCATCACCCTGTTCGTCTGCATCGCCTACGCCATCAAGGCGGTGGTCGACGCCCGCGTCCGCAGCAAGCTGATCGCCAGCAACGGCTCGGAGGACCTGGTGCGCGCCATGCTCGCCGGCGAGGAGCAGCACCGTCGCCACGCCTCGCTGCGCTGGGGCATCGTGCTGACCGCGCTGGCCCTGGGCTTCGCCCTCATCGAAGGCTTCGCCTGGGACGAAGTCACCCCGGGCGTGATCGCCGTGCTGCTGGGCGTCACCGGCCTGGGCAACCTCGCCTTCTACCTGGTCTCGCGCCGCATCCGCTGATGCCGTCGCGCGCCGGCCCCGCCCGTCAGTCGTCGGGCGGGGTCAGGTGCGCTTCGAAGCGGTCGTGCACGTGCCGGTTGATGTAGCGGTTCAGGCCCCGCCCGTCTTCGGCCAGCCGCTGCATGTCGGCGATGGCGCCGGCACCACAGGAGGCGACGGAGTAGCGATACGTGGCGCCGTCCTTGAAGCGTACGACCAGCGCGTCGTCTTCGATCCGATATGCCGCCACGCCCGAGGACCCGGCCCGGTCGGCATAGCGCTCCACCGGTCAGCGTCCGCCCAGCAACGAGTAGGGATTGATGGCACTGCCCTCCCACCACCGCTTTTCCGGGCCCAGCAGGAAGATGGCGAAGTGCAGGTGCGGCGCGTCGTCGCTCGCGTTGCCGGTACTGCCGACGTAACCGATGACCTGCCCGCGGCGGATCGTATCGCCCTCGTCCAGCCCTGCCGCATACCGGTCCAGGTGCGCGTAGTAGTAGGCGTAGCGGCCGGTCGGCTCGAACTGGTAGACCGTCAGCCCGCCCGCGTCGCTGGTGAACAGCTTCTCGACCGTCCCGTCGGCCACCGCCACGACCGGCGTGCCGCGCGGCGCCATGATGTCGATGGCGTCGTGCACGCGGCTCTGTCCACGCGCATCGTTGAACGTATCCAGCAGGGCCCCGACCCGGACCCCCTGGACAGGGATCAGCAGCCCCGACGGACCTTCGGTACGCATGACCGAACGCGCCGGCGGCGCCGGACGCGGTGCCGTGCCGGGAACCGCAGCGTCCGACGGCAGGTCGGGCGTTGGTGGCGGCGTGACCGCAGTGTCCGGCAGGGGCACCGGGGTGCGTTCGATGGGTGCCGGGGCCGGTCGGCCCGTGCGGGCGCCGTCGGCCGGGTCGGCCGGGTCCGCGGCAGGGCGGGTGCGATCGACGGACGGGTACGTCGCCGGCGGCGCGTTGCGGGTCATGGCGAAGTACAGCAGGTTGGCGCCGACCAGCAGGCCCACCGCGAACAACAGGACCGCACGCACGATGCGCGCGCCGCGGGTGCGCGTGCCGGCGGGGGTGGGGTCTCGGTCGCTCATGGCGACACCTCCCCACGACGACCGCGGCGTGCGGCGCGTGAGCGACAGGTGCGCGTGCACGGCAGGAAAGGGGTGAGAGCTCGGGGAGTGGGGCGCATGCACAGCCTCGGAACCGTGGACGGCCGATGCTGCCGCATCCGCGGCGGGCGGCCGCGTGAAGGGACCGGACGCATGTTCATGCGCCGGTCCGTGCCTTCTGCCGGGATGCGCACCGCCGCACGTCGCCCCACAACGTGGCCCGTGAACCGTTCATGGCGCGATCCGCCGTCCGCGCATGGCCCGCCCGACACGCGTTGAGGGCCGCTGGAGGCGATGCCTGTCCGCCTCGCGAACCCGCGCCCGGTGTGCCGTCCGTCGCCCGGGGTCGCACGAGTAACACACCATCAACGCAGCGGCGGTAGAGTCGTTTTCGCGGGGGAGCTCGACACTGGAGCACAGGCATGATGATTGCGCATCGTGTTGACAGCGTGTCGCCGACGGATACGGCCACCGTGTCGCGGGACATCGAATCGCTCGCCCTCACCTACGGCGTCGAGGCGCGTCGCCACTACGGCGATTGCAGCTGGGACGACGTCTGCGTGCACCTGGCGGCCGGATGGCCGCGCCTGTGCGCGGCGCGCGGCCCGGGCTGGGAGGCCGTGGCCGGCCTGGTCCGGAGCGGCTGGCTGAGCGCACATGCACACCAGCCTGCCTGACCTGCTCGCGTAAAGAAGCGCGCGCGGCCGCGCGTGCGCTCTAACCCTCGGACCTGGCGAGGTCGGGAAGCCGCTGCGTGGCGGCGCCGCTCCACCCCTCCCATACATCGCCCTTGAGGCGCGCCGCCCGCTGCAGCGCGCGCGCCATCGGATAGTCGGCGCCCGAGCGCGTGCGCCCGAGTTCCGACCAGCGCAGCGGCACCGCCACGCCCGCCTCCTTGCGTGCGCGCAGCGACCAGCTGGCGACACTGGTCGCCCCCCGGCCGTTGCGCAGCCAGTCGATGAAGATCACGCCCGTGCGCTTCGCCTTGCTGGCAGTGGCGACATAGCGCGTGGGCTGGTGCGTTGCCATGGCATCGGCGAAGGCTTCGCAGAAGTCGCGCACCTGCGTCCAGGTCGGCCCCGGCTGGATCGGCACCACCACGTGCAGGCCCTTGCCGCCCGACAGCCGCACGAAGCTGACCAGGCCCGCCTGCTCCAGCTTGTCGCGGATGTCGCGTGCCCCCGAGACGATCGCTTTCCACGCCACGCCCTCGCCCGGGTCCAGGTCGAACACCAGCCGGTCGGGGTGCTCGACATCGCCCACGCGCGCGCCCCACGGGTGCAGTTCCAGGGTGTTCATCTGCACCAGGTCCATCAGCCCGGCGAGGTCGTCGATGAAGAGGTAGTCGTCGCTGCCGCCGCCCTTCTCACGGATCGGCGTTGCGTGCACGTTGGCGCCCAGCGTATCGGCATGGTGCTTCTGGAAAAAGCACGTGCCTTCCACGCCGTCGGGGCAGCGCAGCAGCGACAGCGGCCGGTTGACCACCTCCGGCAGCAGGTGCGGCGCGATGGCGCGGTAGTAATCGGCCACGTCCTGCTTGGTCAGCTTGAGGGCCGGGTACACCACGCGCCCTGGACTGCTGATGGTGGCGTCCTGGGTTGTCGCTTGTTCGCCCACGTCACGTACTCCCTTGTCATCGCGGATCCGCATGAAGCTGGCGTGCCGCAGCAGCCCCTCCTTGCCCCAGCCGCGGTACGCCACCTCCACCACCACGGCCGGTTCGACCCAATGCACGTCGCGCGCATTGAACGGGACATGCGCGGGCAGCTCCAGTACCGCCGCCTTGCGCTGGTCGCGGCGCAGGCGGTCGCCCAACCGCCGCAGCAGCGCATCGTTGAAGCCCGTACCGACGCGGCCGACGTAGCGCATGCGCCCGTGGTCGAACGTCGCCAGCAGCAGCGACCCGAAGCCGCGGCGCGACCCTTTGGGCGCGGTGTAGCCCACCACCACGAACTCGTCGGCCTGCGAGTGCTTGACCTTCAGCCACGTCGCCGACCGCCCCGGCGTGTAGTGCGCGTCGACCGCCTTGCTGATGATGCCCTCCATGCCCTGCCCGCCACTGGCCTCGAACACGCGCGCACCGTGGCCGACGATGTGCTGGCTGTAGGCGACCGCGCCGGCGTCGGCCCCGGCCAGCAGCTCCTCCAGCAGCGCCTTGCGCTCGACCAGTGCGGTGCGCGTCAGGTCGACGTGCTCCAGCACCGGCACGTCGAAGACGACGTAGCGGAGCGTGGCGGTGTCGCGGCCGGACAGGGTGTGCTGGAGCGAGGCGAAGTCGCTGCGGCCGTCCGTGTCCAGCGCGATCAGTTCGCCGTCCAGGCAGCCGTGGTCCAGCCCCAGGGCCTCCAATGCGGCAACGATGTGCGGGTGGTCGCCGGTCCAGTCCAGGCCGTTGCGCGAGCGCAGCTGCACGCGGCCCTTCTCGATGTCGGCCAGCATCCGGTAGCCGTCCCACTTGAGCTCGTGCAGCCAGGCGTCGCCCGATGGCGGCGCCGACTTGAGCGTGGCCAGTTGCGGTTGCGGCAGCGGGCCGCGCCAGTGGCGCGCGCCGTCCAGCGCGCAGGCGCGGTCCGCCCAGTCCTTTCGCTTCGGCTCTCGCGGCGTCGCCGCTTTCCGGGTCGCAGGCGCCTTCGCTTTGCCGCGGGCGGCGCGCTTGGGCGGCGACCGGCCCGTCCCGCCCTTGTCCGGCGGCACGAAGTCGTCGGCCTCGGCGTCGATGGCCTCGGTATCGTCGCGCTTGATCAGCAGCCACTGCGGCTTGCTGCCGCGCATGCCGGTGCGCACCAGCTTCCAGCCGCCGCGCAGCACCGCGCCTTCGAGCACGAAATCCAGCTTGCCGGCCACGACCGATTCCAGCGGGTCGCCCTGGCAGCTCCACACACCCTCGTCGAACACGTCCACGTGCCCGGCGCCGTAGTGGCCCTCCGGGATGTCGCCCTCGAAGGCGGCGTAGTCCAGCGGATGGTCCTCGACCTCCACCGCCAGCCGCTTCTCGCCCACCCGCAACGACGGCCCCTTGGGCACCGCCCAGCTCTTGAGCGCGCCGTCCATCTCCAGCCGGAAGTCGTAATGGCGCGCACGCGCGTGGTGCAGCTGCACCACGAAGATCGGCCGCTTGCCGCGCCGCCTGGACGCGCCTTCGCCGCTGGGCTCGGGCGTGCCGTCGAAGCGGCGCTTGCGGGCGTATTCGCGCAGGCTCATGCAGGGCCCCGGCCCGGGTCAGGCCGCCTTGCGGGCCTTGGACCGGGACGCGGTCTTCTTGCTGGCCGCCTTGCCGGCCTTCTTCGCGGTCGACTTGCCGGTGGATTTCTTGGCCGCCTTCTTGGTCGCCTTTTTCGCCTTCGTCGACTTGGCGGCCTTGGTGGTCTTGGTGGTCTTGGAAGCCGTCTTCTTCGCCGGGGTGCGCGTGTTGCGGTCGATCGACTGCTGCAACAGCGCCATGAAGTCGACGACGTTGGTCGTGGCGTCCTCGGCGACTTCAGGCTCCTCGTCCTCGCGCTCTACCACGCCTTTCGCCTTCATGCGCTTCTGGATGACGTCGTGCAGGCGTTCGCGGAACTCATCCCGGTACTGCTCCGGGTCCCACGTGCTGGTCATGGATTCGATGAGCTGTTCGGAGAACTTCAGTTCCTTGTCGGTGATGCGGTAGTCGCCCTTGGCCCCCTCCGGGATGCGGTACTCGTCCACGTCCACCAGTTCCTGCGGGTACCGCATCATCAGCAGCATCAACGCATGGCCGCAGGGCACGATGGCGCACAGGTGCTCACGCGTGCGGATCACCACGCGCGCCACACCCACCTTGCCGGTGCGGGCGAGGGACTCGCGCAACAGGACGTAACCTTTCTCGGCTTTCTTCGCCGGCACCAGCACGTAGGGCTTCTCGAAGTATTGCGGGGCGACCGCGTCACGTTCGACGAACGCCTCGACCTCGATCGCATCATGGCTTTCAGGAGCGGCCGACTTGATGTCGTCCGGCTCCAGCACGACGTAACTGCCCTTGTCGTACTCGAACGCCTTGACGATGTCCTTCCACGCCACCTCCTCGCCGGTCTCGGCGTTGACGCGCTCGTAGCGGATCGGCGTGTTGTTGCGCGAGTCGAGCATGCGGAACGAGATGTCGGTGCGCTTCTCACCGGACATCAGCGACACGGGGATGTTGAGCAGGCCGAAGGACAGGGTGCCGGTCCAGACGGGGCGTGCCATGGCGGACTCCGGGTGCGTCGCGGGGCGGGCGGCCGAGCATGCTGGGCACGTCGTGATGCCCGCGTCGCCAGCTCACCCGCGTTTTCGGGCGGCCAGCCGGCGGTTGCGCCGGTAGATCAGCTGGCCGATGACCGCCGTCACCAACAGGGCCAGGTTGGTCACGACGAACACCCAGTTGCCCACCAGCCAGCTGTAGATCGTGAAGCCGGTGCTGGCGGTGAGCTGGCCGACGAACAGCCACTGCGAGAGGCCGTCGGTACGGCACTCCTTCCACTCCTTGTAGACCTGTCGGCCGAGCGTGGCGAGCAGCACCGCCGAGGCGGCCCAGCCCAGCCAGTCAGCCGGCGCCATGAGGACCCCGTGCATGAGGACCGCGTGCATGGCCACACCGCGGGTGGTGACGCGCGATCACGCGGTCGTCGGCACCGGGCGTCACGAGGCCGACAGCGCGCGCTCGATGTCCGCCAGCGGCGAGCGTGTCAGGGTCTTGGACACCTCGGCCACCATGCGCTGGCTGACCTCCTTGTGCAGCAGCGGGCGCATCTGGCCGAGGGTGCGCGGGTCGGCCACGAGCACCACGTGGTCGTACTCCTGTCGCAGCGCCCCCTCGTTGAGGCGGTGGGCCAGCTGCTTGGCGAAGGTCGCTTCGTCGATCCGCATGTCCGAGTCCGGCGGCATCACCCCGGACGGGCCGTCGTCGTTGATGTCCTGCGGCTCCAGCACCGAGTCCTGATGTAACGACAGGCGGGCATCCGTACCGGCATTGCGGAACAGGCGCGCGCCCGTACCGTCGGCCACCATGACCAGAGAATTGGCGGGAATGCGCGGCATCGGCGTGGTCGACATGGAAGCTCCTTCAGGTGGGGGACCCCGACCTTAGGCGTGCGCGCGTTACGACCGCGATGATGCGATGCGAAGGATTCGTGCAGCCCGCGGTGCTCAGACGCGCATTAGCAGGCAGTCCAGCGCGTCCAGCGCGACGTGGACCAGCAGCCCGATACCCACCACCCGGGTGCGTCTGGGCAACGTCAGCAGGGCATAGACGCCAATGGCCGGGGCGGTGTGCAGGGGGTGGAAGCCGATGCTGCATCGCCCCGGCGCATACACGGGGTCCGCCAGCAGGTGGTCCAGGTCGATCAGCCAGGCCAGCTGCATCAGCGCGAACGCCTTCCAGAACCGGTCCCGGTACAGCGTCCACGCCAGCAGGGCGGGCACGGCGACGT
This sequence comes from uncultured Lysobacterales bacterium, assembly GCA_946886865.1. The sequence continues at coordinate 9,579 of CAMPJI010000008.1, forward strand.
GCAGCGCGAGATGGAAGGCGGCGCGTATGTCCATCGGTGGCGTCCAAGGCGGGGACGCCACTCTGGGCGCGGCGTCGACGGGGCGCAATCGCACGGGCCGGTTTGGGCGGTTTCACCCCTCGGCGCGGCGGTCGCGCGTAGGTTGCCGCTCCTGTCAGGCAGATCCGGAGGCCCCATGACCGCCACCGCCGAGTGCGTCTATACCGCCGAGGGCGACCTGTCCCGATTGCGGGCGCTTGTCGCCCAGCTCCCCAACGACGCGCATGTCGAACTGCACCTGGACGACGGCCGCCACCTGCGCGGCACCGTCGCCGCCCGGCCCACGCTGCAGGTCTTCGTCGACGCCGCCGGGCGCGAGGGCATGAACGCGCTGGTGCGGCTGGAGGATCCGGCGATGGACGCGCCCGAATCGGCGCACGTGCACGACGTCTGGCTGGACCGCATCGTGGACGTCAGGCACTGCCTCTCGGCGGGCTGACGTCACCTGCCAGCGGGGCAGGCGCGGGTTGCACCGAGACCACCAGCGCGCCCTGCCCGGCATGCGCGCCGATCGCCGGCCCGGTTTCGACCAGGTGGCCGGCCTCGACAGCCAGGGACGATCGCAACGCGGACAGCAGCCGCTCGCCATCACCGGCCGCGTCGCAGTGCCCCACGATCACGCGCCATCGCGTGCCGGCCGGCAACCGGCGTGCGATGTAGCGGGCAAACGCCTCGGGTGCCCGCTCGCGCGCGAACAGGCCCGCGCACACCCCCAACCGCCCGTCCGGCTTGAACCGCGCCACCGGCGTCAGGCCCGTCCACCGCACCAGCGGCGCCGCCCAGCGCGGGATGCGGCCGCCGCGCACCGCATGGCGGATGTCGCGCGCCATCGCCCAGGTCAGTGTCAGGGGCCGCAGCCGCTCCAGTTCGGCGATGATCGCCGGGGCATGGACGCCCGAGGCCGCCAGCTCGGCCGCGCGCCACGCCAGCAGCGCCTGCCCGCCGGCGGCGTTGGCGGTGTCGAACACATGCACGCGTCCCCCTTCGACCCGCGCGGCGGCGTGTTCCGCGGACTGCAACGTGCCGGACACCGCGCGCGACAGGCCGACATGGACCACGTCGGCGTGGTGCGCACGCAGGCACTCGAACATGCGCCTGAAATCCCCCGGCGGCGGCTGGCTGGTCGTCGGCAGCGGCGCGCCCACGGACGCACTGTCGTGCATGCGCCGGTAGAAATCGGCCGTCGACAGCCCGACCTTGTCGAGGAAGTCACGGCCGTCGACCGCCACCCGCACCGGCACTTCATGCACGACGAGCGCGTCGGCGAGCTCGGCCGGCAGGTCCGCGGCGGTGTCGACCACCACCGCCACCGGCTGGCGGGTGGCGGCGCTGCGCTGTTGGCGCAGCATGTCATCGGCCTTCATGCCCTCGACCCGGCCGAAGGCGGCGCAGGCGTCGTATATCGCCTGCGGCGCGGCCACATGGCCATGCACGCGTACGCGGCTGGCGCTGCCGGCGACCACCAGCGAGTCGGCATCCAGCCCCTGCAGTGCGGCGCGGAGCCGGTCGCGGTCGATGCCCTCGCCCAGCACCAGGCACTCGGTGCACCAGCGCCGCGCCGGGTCGAAGGCCTCGTGCGCACCCTCGACATGGACGTGCACGGTGCCGTCATTGGCCGCAGCCGGCGCGGCGTGCACGCGCAGCGCGCGCGGGCCGCCTTCGATGAATTCGGCGATGCCCTCCAGCAGGTCGACGAAGCCCTGCGCACCGGCATCGACCACGCCGGCGCGCTGCAGCAGCGCCATCTGCCGGGGCGTGTCGGCCAGGGCACGGCGGGCGTGTGCCAGCGCGCCGTCGAACCCCAGCCACCGGTCGCCCGCGCCGTGCTGTGTGTCCATCGCGAGTGCAAACGCATCGATGACGCTGAGGATGGTGCCTTCAACCGGCTGGGCCAGAGCGCCCCGGGCACTGGCGGCACCCTGTCGGAGGGCGGCCGCCAGCGCCGGGCCGTCGAGGACGTGGGCGTGGCGCGCGGCCTCGGCGACGCCCTGGAAGAATTGCGCGAGGATCGCGCCGGAATTGCCGCGGGCACCGTCGATGGCATCGTCGCCGACGCGCTGCAGCAGGCGGCCTACGTGGCCGTTGCGCTCGCGCAGTGCACCGTCGAGCAGCCCGGCCAGGGTCTGGGCGAGGTTGGTGCCGGTGTCGCCATCGGCCACCGGGAAGACATTGATCCGGTTGAGCCGGTCGCGGCCGGCGATGACACGCCGGGCGCCGGCGATCAGTGCCCGGCGAAGGGCGGGCGCAGTGAGGGTGGTCTCGGCTGGCACGGGCTCGGTGGTCCGGGGGTGGTGGCGCGGATGACTCGGCCGGAGTCTGCCCGATCCCGCCAACGCCCCGTGCTGCCCTGCAGCAGTGCAACCCCTGGCCGCCCCGCCGCATCCCTGTGGGGACACGCGGGCGACGGCCGGTCGCCATGGCCGCCCCCCGAATCGCGCTATAGTCCGGGACTGGCCGGACTCCGCCCACCGCCGAGGACCCGAAGATGACCCGAATCCGCCGCCTGATCCTGCCGGTCGTGTGCGCCGTGGTCATCACCGGTGCATCGGCCGCCGTCGCCCGCGAGGTCAAGCACGCTACCCCCGGCAGCGGCGCGTGCGACCAGGACGCGTCCGACGCCACGACCCGCAAGCCGTCGACCGCAGTCCGCGAGGACGCCCGTCCTGCGCGCGAGGCCAAGGCCCGCCCGAGCGTGCACGGCGATGCCCCCACCGGCGGCCGCCTGCAGTCCCCGCGCTGGCACAGCTTCCTGCCGGGGATGTTCCGCTGATCCCGGCGCAGGGTTGACGGCTTGTTCGACCTGTTCAAACGCCTGCGCGGCACGCCCGACCCGATCGATACCGCCCTGTGGCGCGACACGCGCGAAGCGCTGCCGTGGGTGCGCCCTCTGGACGCCGAGCGCGACGCGCGGCTGCGCGGCCTGGCCTCGCGGTTCCTGCACGAGAAGACCATCACCCCGATCGGCGAGCTGGCCCTGGACGCCCGCGAGCGCTGCATGCTGGCGGCCCTGTGCTGCCTGCCACTTCTGGAGTTCGGCGAAGAGGGCCTGCGGGGCTGGTCGCAGCTCATCGTCTATCCCGAGGCATTCCGGGTGAACCGCACGCACGTCGACGCCGCCGGCGTCATGCACGAGTGGGAGGATGAGCTGATCGGCGAGGCCTGGCAGGCCGGCCCGCTGGTGCTGTCTTGGGCCGACGTCATGGCCGATTGCCAAGACCCGGCCGCCGGCTTCTGCGTGGCCACGCACGAGATGGCGCACAAGATCGACGCGCTCGACGGCGTCCTGGACGGCACGCCGCCGCTGCCACGGCCGTGGCAGAAGCGCTGGGCCGTCGACTTCCAGCGCGCATTCGATGCGCTGGCCGCGCAAGTCGATGCCGGACGCGACACCGCCATCGACGGCTATGCGGCCGAGGCGCCGGAGGAGTTCTTCGCGGTCGCCACCGAGTACCACTTCAGCGACCCGGCCCTGCTGCGCAGAACGATGCCGGAGGTGGCCGACCACCTGCGCCGCTTCTACGGCGAGTCGCCGCTGTCGCGCGGCTGACGCACCGGCCGGCGCCTAGAGGCCCGGCGGCAGCTTGACCTCGAAGCGCGCGCCGCCCAGCTCCTCCGACGGGCAGACCTCCAGCGTGCCGCGGTAGCCGCGCACGATGTCCTGCACGATCGCCAGCCCGATGCCATGGCCCTGCACGCGCTCGTCGCCGCGTACGCCGCGCTGCAGGATCAACGCGACTTTTTCCTCGGGGATGCCCGGACCGTCGTCATCGACCGCCATCAGCAACCCGGGCCGCCGGTTTCCGGCCACTTCGCCGGTCCGCACCGTCAGCAGCACGCGAGAGCGCGCCCATTTGAATGCGTTCTCCAGCAGATTGCCCAGCAGCTCCTGCAGGTCGCCGGGCTCGCCGTGGAACTGCACGCCCTCGGCAAGTTCGAACTCGCACAGCACGCCCTTCGAGGCGTACACCTTCTCCAGCCCGCGCACGATCTGCTCGGCATGCGGCTCGATCGCGATCGGCGCGGCGAACAGTGCGTGGCCGGCCGAGGCCGCGCGCGCCAGCTGGTAGGACACCAGGTCGCCCATGCGCCGCAGCTGGTGGTCAACTTCCTCGCGCAGCTCCGCTTCGGGCGCCTGGTCCTCCAGGCGCGCGCGCAGCACCGCCAGCGGTGTCTTCAGGCTGTGGGCGAGGTCGGCCAGCGTGTTGCGCTGGCGGTCCAGGTTCTCGCGCTCGCTCTCGATGAAGGCGTTGATGCTTTCCGTCAGCGGCTCGAGCTCGCGCGGGTGGCGCTCGCTCATGCGCGAGGCAAGGCCGCGCTGCACGCGCTTGAGCTCCTCGATCACGCGTCGCAGCGGCAGCAGGCTCCAGCGCAGGATCAGGCCCTGAAGCAGCAAGAGAATCAGGCCGGCGCCGCCGAGGTACTGCCACAACGCTTCGCGGAACACCTCGACCTGGCGGGAGAGCTGCGTGGTGTTTTCGAGGATGTAGATGGTGTACGGAAACTCCCCGCGCGCATCGCCCGGGTCCTGGATGACGCCGTAGCCGAAGCGGTAGGCCTCGCCGGGCGCGCCGTCCAGCTCGACGATCGGCAGCGGACCCTCGAACCGTTCGGTGCGCGGCGGCAGCATGGTGCCGGCCGGCAACTCCGGCCCCACGGCCGACGGCGAGTCCCAATGCCCATTGGGGAACACGACCTCGGCATACAGGCCGCTGCCGGGCATTTCCAGTCGCGGGTCGATGGCTTCGTAGGGCGGGATGAACTCACCGCTGCGCGCGAATTCGCCTTCGGCCGCGTACGCCAGCGCGTAGCTCTTGAGACGCTGGCGCAGGTTGCTCTCGGCGGTCTCAAGGAACGCGCGGTCCAGTGCATAGCCGGCCAACGCAAGAAAGGCGATCAGTCCGAGACTGGCCGCCAGCAGCTGTCGTGCCTGGAGGGATCGGGGTTGGCCCCAGCTCATGGTGCGTGTCGCGCGCCCGATGAAATCTGCCGGCGATGTTCGCACGGACGCCGGCGCGGTTCACCGGCGCCGGCGTCGTTGGAGCGTGCGATCACGCGCCGCGCTGCGCGGCGGTCACTCGCCGCTGCGCGGGATCGCGAAGCGGTAGCCGCGGCCACGCACCGTCTCGATCGGCTTGAGGCTGCCGTCGGGGTCGAGCTTCTTGCGCAGGCGGCCGATAAAGACCTCAAGCACGTTGGAGTCGCGGTCGAAGTCCTGCTGGTAGATGTGCTCGGTGAGGTCGGCCTTCGAGACCAGCTCGCCCGCGTGCATCATCAGGTACTCCAGCACCTTGTATTCGTAGCTGGTCAGGTCGACGTTGTTGCCGTGAACGCTCACGGTCTGCGCCGCCAGGTCCAGCGTCACGGGGCCGCATTCCAGGCTCGGCTTGCTCCAGCCGGCCGCACGGCGCACCAGCGCGTTGAGGCGGGCGAGCAGTTCCTCGACGTGGAAGGGCTTGACCAGGTAGTCGTCCGCGCCCTGCTTGAGGCCTTCGACCTTGTCCTGCCAGCTCGAGCGTGCGGTGAGGATCAACACCGGGAACTTCTTGCCCTCGTCGCGCAGCGCCTTGATCAGCTCCATGCCGGACATCTTCGGCAGGCCCAGGTCGATGATGCCCAGGTCGAACGGCACTTCGCGGCCCATGTACAGGCCTTCCTCGCCATCCTGCGCGGCATCGACCGCGAAGCCCTCGCGCTTGAGCCGTGCGGCCAGGGTTTCGCGCAGAGGCGCCTCGTCTTCGACCAGCAGAATGCGCATGGTGACTCCCGTGTCTGGTTTCTTGTTCTGGATGTGTTCGGGCCGGTGCAGCCTCGCCCGGATGGACGTCACAACGCCGGTGGCGCGTGGCCGACCCGAGTCAGATTGAGACGTCAGTCGTCGTCGCCGCGTGTACGACGGGGCGCGTCCTGCGGAGACCGTTCGCCACCGCGCGCCGCGCGCGGGTCGTCCATGTAGACGCGGATGCGCCCGCTCGAATCAAGCACTTTGACCCGATTGACGTCGCGGCCGTCGAACGGCACGCGTTCGGCACTGAGCACCTGGCCACCGGTGCGGCGCTCCACCCGGCGCACCGCGTCCGACAGCGCACGGCGGTCGGCGCCGCGCTCACTCCGGTCGTGCCGGGGGGGGGCTTCACGCTCGGGACCCCGCTGAGCCCAGGCGTCGCCCACCGACACCGCCGCAAGCGCGGCAACGATGAGCGGAACAAACAGGGGGCTAGGACGGGTCATGGCGCTCCGGGGACGGCACCGGCACGTCGCCGCGGGGCGCCTGGCCGGATGCTGCAAGTGAGGCGTGCATTTTTGGAACGGAGCGGTGAATCCGCAATGAACTTTTTCTTCACACCCACTGCCCCGTTCAGACTACCCGCTGCCGCCCCCGGGGCACCACTTCAGAAAATCTCCCCGACGCAGCACCGCAGGGAGCCGCCGGCCGCCTCGATGGCATCCAGCTCCACCGGGCGCAGTTCGAAGCCCGCGCGCGCCAGTGCGGCTCGCGTGGCGCCGGACAGGGCGGCGGCGGCCGTGGTGCTCATCCAGACCGTATCGGCATCCAGCGCAATCGCATTGCCCGCGAAGGTGGCGTGCTCGGCCGGCCCCAAGGGGATCACACGGCCCGGATAAAGCGCGTCCAGCACGGTGAGCGCAGCGGGATCGCCAAAGCCGGCGGGCGCCACCAGGGCCGCACGGCCCGCCAGGATCGCGAGTACGACGTTGGTGTGGTACTCGCCGGGAGCGAGGTCGAGCAGCAGGGTGGCGCGCAGCCCGAAGGCGTCGTGCATCAACCGCGCACCCGCCTCGTCACAGCGCTCGGACAGCCCCGCGATGCCGATGCCGCGGGCGCGGTCGATCACCAGCGCGCCGGTGAGTTCGCACGGGTGCGGCTGCAGGGACAGATCGAGCGGCGCGTAGCCCAGCACGTCGGTGAACCAGCGCCGGATGTCGGCACGGGCGGCTTCGCGCTGCCGCACCGGATGGCGCATGCGACCGACGATGAAGCGGGCGCCGCCCCCCGCATCGGCCGCCCGGTCCGGCCGCGCGGTGGCGAATACGTTGTTGGGGAACAGCGCGTCGGGTGTGGCGGCGGCGCCGGCGAAGCACACGGTCGGCAAGGTCGCGGAGAGTGCCTGATGCAGGGCGCGGTGCTGGAGCAACGCACGCGGAGCATCGAAGGCGGCGGCGTCCGCCATGTACCGGTTGTCCGAGGCCGACTCCCCGGCCAGCGCGAACCCGTCCGGCGCGACCAGGAACGCCGCACGCGCGGTGGCCGCGCCGAAGTCCGCGGCCAGCCCCGCGGCAAACGCGACAAATGCCCGGGGGTCACGCGTGATCACGCCGCGCCCCCAACCGCGTCGGCCGCGACGCGGCGCTCGCGCTCGGTCATGGCCAGGGCCCGCTCCACGAGCGCCCAGTCCGCGCCGGGCCGATGCGCGCCTTCGCTCAGCACCTGGCGGAACGCACGCCCCCCGGGCTGGCCGGCGAACAGCCCGAGCACGTGGCGGACGATGTGCTTGAGGTAGACCCCACCATCGAGTTGCGCTTCGACATACGGGCGGAAGGCCCGCAGCACCTCACCGCGACCGCGCAGTGGTGCGCCGAACCAGCGGTGCTCCAGCACGTGCAGCAGGTACGGGTCGTGGTACGCGGCGCGGCCCAGCATCGCGCCGTCGACGTGGTCCAGGTGCGCGGTGGCCTCGTTGGCATCGGCGATGCCCCCATTGACCAGCACCACCAGGTCGGGGCGCTCGCGCTTGAGGCGGTACGCCCAGTCGTAGCGCAGCGGCGGCACTTCGCGGTTTTCCTTCGGGCTGAGCCCCTGCAACCAGGCGTTGCGCGCATGCACCACGAACATCCGGCAACCGGCCTGCGCAATCGCACCGATGAAGGCGGCGAAGCGGTCGTACTCGTGGTCGTCATCGACGCCGAGCCGGCACTTGACGGTCACCGGCACGTGCGCGGGTACTGCCTGGATCATCGCCGCGACGGATTCGGCCACCAGCGCCGGCTCGCGCATCAGGCACGCACCGAACCGGCCGGCCTGCACGCGGTCGGACGGACAGCCGCAGTTGAGGTTGATCTCGTCGAAACCCCGCTCCGCGCCGATGCGGGCCGCCTGCGCCAGCAGGTCCGGATCGCTGCCCCCCAACTGCAACGCCACCGGGTGCTCGACCGGATCCATCGCCAGCAGCCGCGCGCGGTCGCCGTGGATCACGGCGTTCGCATGCACCATCTCGCTGTAGAGCCGCGCATGCGGCGCCAGCAACCGGTGGAAGACCCGGCAGTGCGAATCCGTCCAGTCCATCATCGGCGCGACGGAAAGGCGCAGCAGGTCGGGGTCGATCGGTAGGTGGGAGCTCATCGCCCGCCATTGTACGGAGGTGGCACCGCCGCCTTACCCGCGCGCCGCAGGCTCCCAGACCATGTAGACGTCAGCGCGGGCGTAGTGCGAGCCCGGGCGGGGCGCGGGGTGGTGCACGAAGCCGACGCTCTCGTAGAGGGCCAGCGCCGGCGCGAGCCGGCTGCTCGATTCCAGGAACAGTTCGCGGCCGCCCAGCGACCGGAACGCGCGCAATGCGCCGTCCATCAGCGCCCGTCCGATGCCGCGCCCGCGGGCGGACGGATCGACCGCCATCTTGGTCAACTCGTAGACGCCGTCGCCCTCATGCAGCAGGGCCACCGTGCCCAGCGCACGGCCGCCGGCATCGACGGCGAACAGCACGCGACCGCCGCCGGCCAGGATGTGCGTCTCCGGATCGGACAACACCTCGCGGTCGATGGGTTCGACCACGAACCAGCGCTCCAGCCATTCGATGTTCAGGCGCTCGAAATCCGGGCGCCAACGGGGGTCGTAGCCCACCACGCGGAGGTCGGATGCCGGCGCGGTTCCGGGCGGGGTGGCGGATGTGGTCATGGGCGTGCCGCTGATCGACCGGCTGCGGTCAGGACGCCCGCGACAGGCCGGCCAGTGCCGCGGTGGCGGCATCTCGGTCGGCATCGTCGAAGGGCACGACGCGGGCACCGTCCGGCACGCCGCCGTCCAGGCAACGGGCATTGACGCTGACGCCGTCGGGGTGACTGCGCGGCACGTAGAACGGCTTGATCCCGCACGCGCGGCAGAACAGGTGGCGGGCGACGCCGGTGTTGAAGCGGTACTCGACCAGGGCGTCGTGCCCGGCCACCTGGCGGAACGATGCGGCCGGCACGATCAGGTGCAGGTAGCCGGTCATGCGGCAGATCGAGCAGTTGCAGTCCAGCAGCGTGACCGTCGCGGGCACTTCGACTTCGAACCGCACGCGGCCGCAGTGGCACCCGCCGTCTCGTGTCGCGTGGGGGGCGGAGGCCGGGTCGGACAGGGCGGTCATGGGGCTATCGCCCGCCGTCGTCGGCATCGGCGGGCGTCGGCGCGGGGGCCACGAACCGGCGGGCCGGGTCTTTCGCCTGCTCCGGGAAATCGACTTGCAGCGGGACGTCCAGCAGGATCGGACGCGCCCAGCGGCGGTAGGTCTCGACGAGCGCGCGCTTGATGCGGTGCAGGTCGGTCGACCCGGCGGGCATGTCGTACGCCTGCAGCACCAGGGCCCAGCCGGACGCCGCGTCGAAGCGCTCCACCATGTGGCGGCAGGGCCGCCCGCGCTGTTGCGCCACGGCACAGGCCAGGTAGAGATCACCCGGCTGCCAGCCCCCGCGGTCCAGCAGTTGCAGCGCCATCGCGCGCGGCGCCGCGTGGTAGCGCACCAGTTCGTCGACGAATGCCGCGCGGTACTGGCGTCCGTAGACATTGACGTCGGCCAGGTACGTGTCCAGCCACACGTCGCCGGTACCGGGCACGCGCGCCTCGACGGGCGCCGCGGGCGCCTGCGCTTGAGGGGCCGGCTGGGCGCCCGCCGTGACGACCGTCACGCACAGCGCGGCCGCGAGCCCCCACGCACCGATACGCGCCGGCGATGCCGTCGCCGGCCTCATCGCGAAATGGTGAACTTGCCGAAGGCCACGCCCAGGTCCCAGCCCTCGCCGGTCCCGGCCAGTGCCAGCGAGATATCGCCCTTGGTGACCACCTGCGCCTTGGTCGACTTCACCGCGCCGGCATGCGCCTCGGCCGTGGCGTAGGTGCCAAGCACCTCGTCGATGGTGCGGACACCGGAGAACTCGCCGACGCCGTTGTCGATGCGCGACTTGCCGAAACTCAGCCCGCCACCACGGCTTTCGATCTTCACCGCCATGCGCTGGCCGTTGTCGCAGGTGACCGTGCCGGTCCCGGAGGCGGTCTTGTAGAACACCGACCAGCCCGCCAGGTCGAAGGTGAGGCGGCAGTCCACGGTGCCCTGGGCGGCTGCCGGCACCAGCGCCATCGCCCCCCACAACGTCGCGCCCAACAGGCCAGCGGCGAGGCGGCGTGCGGCCCGCGGCGGGTGTCGGATCCCATCGGTCGGGTGTCCCATCTTCATCGGTCGACTCCAGCGGAGGCCCGTGCGGCCGGAACGGCGACGATAAGCCAGAAAACGCGAAACGGCACCCGCCTGGGTGCCGTCCGGTGTCCGCCCAGGACCGTGCGGGCGTGCGTCAGTCGCGGTCCCATCCACGGTGGCGGCGGTCATGGCGACGGTCGCGCCGGTCGTCACGGTCCCAGCGCTTGCGGTCGTGGCGCGGGTCGTAATAGCGGACTTCGCAGCGGCCGTTGTTCTTGCAGTGGACATTGCGGCTGCCGGGGCCGTTGGCGTAATAGCCGTAGGCGTTCCCATAGGGGGGGCCATTGCGGTACACCACGCGACGCGGTGCGTGGCGGTAGTAGGTCGGGCGACCCCAACGGTCGCGCACGATCACCAGGCGGTCGTCGTACCCGTAGTTGCCGTGGCGGTAGTACGGCTGGCCGCCGCGGAAGATCACGTCGGCGACGTCGACGATGATGCGGGCGACATCGTGGCTGCTCTGCGCCTGGGCGGGTGCGGGCGCCAGCGCCGCCATGCCAAGACCCGCGGCGAGGACGACCGGGGCAAACCAGCGGGACACGGTGGTCATCTGCACTCTCCTTTTGTTTTTATCTGCGTGTTCAACGACGCGACCTGCGTCGGCTGACCCTGACCATGAGGGCGGCGCAATGAACACGCTTTTAACCATTTGCATGCAAACGCTTACACCGCGCAGGACGACAGAGTGGCGGTTCAGCCTCGCGCGTCAGCCGCCGTACTGTCCGCCGGCATCCGGATCGCGGTCCTTCGGGTTGTCACCGCTGCCGGGGTCGGTGGTGGTGGCACCGCGTCCGGTGGCCCGAACGTCGGGCCCGCGCTTGTTGAGAGCGTCGTCGTCATCCACCTCGGCCCTGCGATCGCCCGCTCCGCCGCCGTCGCCCTGGACGCGGTCGTCATCCCGGCTGCGCACGCTGTCGTCATCGCTCCGATCACGCCCGGGCTGGTGCGCGACGGCGTCGTTGAGCAGCGCTCGGAACCCGTCCAGACCGCCGGTGGACCGCTCGGCGCCGCGGGACGGAGGCGCGAAGGACGCGCAGGCCACTGCAGCGATGAGGGCGACGACCAGCGCACGGGGGGCGACAGCGGGCATGACGGCATTCCTCGCAAGGGTGGCGTCGACCCTAGGACCCGGCGCGATCAATCGACCGTGAACCCGCCCGCCGTCTGCATGACACGCCCACACAAGCCCCGTGGCTGCGCGGTTTCACGGCATGCTGATGCTGCGCCGCGCCACCGGGGCTGCGCGGCGTCAGCGGCCCGCCGCCATGCGCGCGATGCGTGACACGGCGTCCACCCACTCGGCCGCCGATGCGGTGCGCACCAGGCGCGGTGCGTCGTGGGCGACATCGGCCAGCGCCTCGTGCGCCCAGGTCGTGTGGTACGGCGTGTGGATGCCCCAGCCGCCCAGTTCCAGCACCGGCGCGATGTCCGACCGCAGCGAATTGCCGATCATCACGAACGAGGCAGGCGGCAGCCCGAACTCGCCCAACACGCGCGCGTAGGTGCCGGGGTCCTTTTCACTGACGATCTCGATGCGGCGGAAGCGGTCGGCCAGGCCGCACTGGCGCACCTTGGCCTCCTGGTGGAACAGGTCGCCCTTGGTGATGAGCACCACGTCGAAATGTTCGGCGATGGCCTCGACCGCCTCGGGAACCCCCGGCAGCAATTCGACCGGATGCCGAAGCAGGTCCTTGCCCAGGCCGACGATGCGGTGCAGGTCGACCGCCTGGATCCGCGCATCGGTGATCGCCACGGCCGCCTCCACCATCGACAGCGCCATGCCCTTCACCCCGTAGCCGAATAGGGCGAGGTTGCCTTTCTCCACCTCGTAGAGGCGCTCGTGCACGCGCGCATCGTGCAGGTCGACGTACGCGCCGACGATGCGCTCGAATTCCGCCTGCGCGGCGTCGAAGTAGTCCTGGCTGCGCCACAGGGTGTCGTCGGCATCGAAGCCGACCAACCGGACGGGGCCAGAGGGCGGGGAATCGTTCGCAGGGTCCATGGCCACGAGTATGACGCCCGGCGCCCGGGCCCGGCCTCCGAAAGGACCCGACAACGCAGCGCGCGGCCCCGAAATAACGCGGGCAGCCCGAAGGTCGCCCGCGACGCAGGGGAGCCACGCGACGCCGGTCCTCGTCGAACCCGGGCGGTGGCGGACGGGCCCCGCGACCGCGGGACCCGTCGACGGCCGACTTACTCGCCGCCGTCGGTGGCGGCCTCGGCTTCAACGTCGGCCTCGGCGCCGGTCGGCGCCGGTGCGGTGGCGCCCGCCTGGGCCTTGGCAACGAACGCCTGGTACTCCTGCGGGGTCAGCTGACCGTCGGCATCGGCGTCGGCCTGGTCGAAGACCTGGGTCAGCGCCGGCACTGCGGCGGATTCGTCCTTGCCGACGTTGCCGTCCTGGTTGGTGTCCACGTCCGCCCAGCTCATGGCATTGCCCTGCGGGGCCGGTGCCGGCGCGGCGGCCGGGGCCGGCTCGGCCGGCGGCGCGGTCTGGGCCTGGGCGAAGGCGGCCGGCGCGGCCAGCATCAGCGCGGCGACGGTGGCGAAAGCGGTCTTGCGGGGGGAAAGCGTCATGGAGTTTCTCCTGGAAAAACCCGGGCCCGGTGGACCCGGTAAGAAAGACAACCGGGGAAACCCGGTGCGCGGTCTTGTGTGGTGCTTGGTTGCCGCACGTCACCACCCTGCCCCGGCGCGAATGAACCCCTCGCCCCTCGCGGATACCCGCATTACGTCCGCTTAACCCCTCCCCTGCCCGGCCGCGCTAGGCAGCGCCGCAAAACGTGCGCGGGTGCGCGTTCCGCCGCCGTTGTGGGCGCATCGCGCGCGCGACGGCGCCTGAACGGAACACAACATTTACGTCCGCCGCGACCGGCGACCGTGACGTCGACCCGCGGCGCCGACGCATGCGGCGCGGTGCGACACGCCTCGCGCTATGTGTCGTTGTCGGTCGCGGCGGTCACCGTGACTTCGCCGTCGGAACCCACGCCCACCACCAGCTCGATGGGCCGGCAACAGACCTGGCAGTCCTCCACCATCCGCGCGTCACCACTGGAGGCGTCGACCATCAATGCCAGCGGTTCGCCGCAGTACGGGCAGTGGATGTGGGCCTCGTGCAGCATCACGGCGCCGGTGTCGCGGCGGGCACCAGGGTGATGTCGACGGGCTCACCCGGATTGTGGCTGCGCAGCCGCAGGCGCGCCTCGGTCTGCTCGAGGATGTCGACGTTGTAGGCGATCCCCTCCTCGGTCATTTCGATGCGGGTCCCGTCCAGCGCGCGCCACGTGCCGACCATCGGGGGGCTGCCGTCCGGCCCGGCGATCTCCAGCCGGCCGTCGCCATTGAACCGGTACGTGGTGCCTTCGGCGACGGCCGAAGACGTCGCTACCACCCAGGTCCGGTCGACGAAGCCCGGCGCGGGTGCCGCCGCATCGGCGGCTTCGGGCACGGGCACGGTGGCCGTGTCGGTCGAACGCGCCGGCTGCAGCGCCGTGTCGGCGGTGGCCGGTGACGCGGTGTCCAGCGCGGGCTCGGGTGCGTCGGCCTGGCAGGCGGCCAGCACGAGAGCGGCGGTCAAGGGAATGGCACGGATCGCGATACGCATGGCGGGCTCCGGAACGGGTCGGGCCGCCGAGCGTAGCCACGCCCGCGTGAACACGCCGCGCGCCCACGCGGCCCGTCACGCACCGGTAACCGCGCCGGCGCAAAGCTGGCGGGCGCGCGGCAGGCGGAGAACAGTCCCCCGGCCGTGCGCCCCGGCTGCGCCGCATGCGTGCCCTGACGTGCAATGAAGGACAGGAGTGCCGATGAAGACCCGACACGTATTCAGCACGCCCGACCTCGCCACCGCCACGGCGGTGATGGATGCCGCGCGCGGCGTGGGCATCGAGGATGAGGACCTGCTGCTGGTGGCCCGCTCGGACATCGAGCTGGAGTCGATTCCGAACGAGCGAAAGGAAGCCGACACCGACTTCATGCCGGCCGCCCTGCGAGGCGCCGGCTACGGCGGTGCGGCGGGGCTGTTGGCCGGCCTGGTCGCGGTCGTGGTGACGCCCATCGGCCTGACGCTGGCCGGCGCGGCCGCGATGACCGTCGCCGGCGCGATGGTCGGCTGCTGGGCGTCGGCCCTGGTGGGCTCGTCGCTGCCGGATCCGATCCGTGCCAAATTCGACGCCGAGATCAAGGCCGGCAACATCCTGGTGGTCGTCGATGGCGACAAGCCGCTGCTGGATGCGGCCACGCCCGCCATGACCGGCGCAGGCGGCCGCCTGCTGCCGTTCGAGGCCCCCAAGGTCATGGCCTGACCGTTCCACCCTTTACACCCATGGAGAGGAATCAATGACCCGACCCACGTCCCGACCCGGCGTGCGCCACCCGCTGGCCGCCGCCTGCCTTGCCGTGTTGCTGGCGGCCTGCACCACTACGAACGATGCAGCGCCCGCACAGACCGAACCGGCGGCCAACGCCACCGCGGGCAGCGATGACCCGTTCTCCACGACGGAGATCGGGCAGTTCAACGAGCCCTGGGCGATGACGTTCCTGCCCGACGGCCGCCTGCTGGTCACCGAGAAGCCGGGCACGATGAAACTGGTGTGGCCGGGCGAGACCGCCACGGCCACCCGCATGGTCGACGTGGCCGGCGTGCCGGAGGTCGACTACGGCGGCCAGGGCGGGCTCGGCGACGTGGTGCTGCACCCCGACTTCGCCCGCAACAACGTCGTCTACCTGAGCTATGCCGAGGCCGGCGAAGGCGACACCCGCGGCGGCGTGGTCGCGCGCGGCACGCTGTCGCTCACCGCCGACGGCGGCACGTTGTCGGATGTCGACGTGATCTGGCGCCAGGTGCCGAAGGTGACCGGGCGCGGCCACTACAGCCACCGCATCGCCTTCGGACCGGACGGCAAGCTGTGGATCAGTTCCGGTGAGCGCCAGAAGTTCGACCCCGCGCAGGACATGGCGTCCAACCTGGGCAAGATCATCCGCCTCAACGACGACGGCAGCGTGCCGACCGACAACCCGTTCGCCGACCAGGGCGATGTCGCCGCGCAGGTGTGGTCGCTGGGCCATCGCAACACGCTGGGCCTGGCGTTCGACGCGCAGGGCCGGCTGTGGAACCACGAGATGGGCCCGGCCGGTGGTGACGAGCTCAACCTGATCGAGCGCGGCGAAAACTACGGCTACCCGGTGGTCTCCAACGGCGACCACTACGACGGCCGCGACATCCCCGACCACGACACCCGTCCGGAATTCAATGCACCGGAAGTCACCTGGTCACCGGTGATCTCGCCGGCCGGTTTCGTCATCTATTCGGGCAACCGCTTCACCGACTGGCAGGGCGACGGCTTCATCGGCGGCCTGTCGTCGAAGGCGCTGATCCGGGTGGAATTCGACGGCACGTCCGCGCGCGAGGCCGAGCGCTACGACATGGGCCAGCGCATCCGCGAGGTCGAGCAGGGCCCCGACGGCGACCTGTGGGTGCTGGAGGACGAGCGCGAAGGCAGCGGCGGCCGACTGCTGCGCCTGTCACCGCCGGTGGCGAGCAACGCGCCGGCCACCGAGTAAGCGGTAAGCGCGCGCGGCACCCGGCCGTTATGCGCACGCAACGACGCCCGCCACCTGGACCCGGTGGCGGGCGTCTTCATTCGCGTGGCACGGGCGTTCATTTTTTGCGCGGCACGTACGCCAGTGCGTGGACCGGCCGGCTACGCCCCCTCGTCTTCTTCCTCCGGCTCCGTTTCGAGGCCGGCATCGCTGGACACCGACGCGTCGTATTCGGCCCGGTCGACCTGGCCGTCGCCGTCGCTGTCCATCGCGCCGAAGCGCGCACTGAACCGGCTGTCCGCCCGGGCTTCGGCCTGGCTGACGCGGCCGTCGCCGTCGGTGTCCAGCGCGGCCCAGGCATCGCCTTCGGCCTGCAGCGTGGCCCGCGGCATCGGGTCGCTCGGGGGCGGCGCCGGGTTCATGGCATCGACCTCCGGGTCCTCGGGAATCGGGGTGTCGACCACGGGCGGCGGCGCAACGTCGGCTTCGTCGAGCGCCTGGGTGGTGCGGTCGGCCTGCACGGCCGGCGCGGCGGTGACGGTGAACAGGGCGGGCGCGGACAGCAGGGCCGCCGCCACGGCACTGGCGATCAGGCGTCCGTTGGGGGTTTGGCGTTTCATGGCGTGCTCCGGTGAACGTGGGAGTGGCAGGGCCAACGGCGCGATGTCGCGGCCGCTGGCCCCGCCTGCCCGCATTGCGACGGGCACGGTCAGCCTCGACGCGTGTGTGTGTAGGTGCCGTCACCAGCGTTCATGTGTCTGAGCATCCATCCGCCCGCCTCGCATGACGGGTGCGCTGGCGTGCGATGCGTTCCGGCATCGCTCGCCGCAGCGCGTCACTTGTGGGAGCGGCTCCAGCCGCGATCGGCTGGCATACCGTCCTCATGGAGCGCGGTTCGCGGCTGAAGCCGCTCCTACCGCGGAGCACCCCGTACGGTGTCTGCCGAAGGCGGCATCCCCAGCAACTGATTCTGCAGGCCATGCAGGATCGCGCGGTCCGCGGCATCCAGCACCGGGGGCGCGTCGACGGCATCCTCGATGCCGCGGTAGCGCCGGTGGAACGCGCGCACCGCCGCGTCGCGGTCGCGCAGGTCGTAGCCGATCATGCGCAACGCGGCCCACGGGTCGAAGGCGTCCGGCGCCGGCCGGAGGCCCGCGCGTGGCCACAAACCGAAGCCGGCTTCGGCCAGCCGTTGCCACGGGAACAGCGCGCTCGGGTCCTGCTTGCGGGCGGGCGCGATGTCGCCGTGCGCCAGCACCGCGTGCGGCGCGATGCCGTGCCGCCGGGTGATGTCCTCCAGCAGCACGACCAGGGTGTCGACCAGCGGCGCGGAGAACGGCTCTTGGCCGTTGTTGTCCAGCTCGATGCCGATCGATGCGGAGTTGAGGTCTCGCCAGCCGCCCCAGCGCGAGGCGCCGGCGTGCCACGCGCGGTGGTCCTCCGACACCAGCTGGTACAGCGTGCCGTCGCGGCCGATGAGGTAGTGCGCGCTGACGCGGCCCTGCGGGTTGCGCGTCTGCAGCGTGCGCAGCGCGGCCGCCGCGCTGTCCATGTGGGTGTGGTGCAGCACGATGGCCTGCGGCGCGCGCGCGTCGAAGTTGGGCGAGCCGTGCCACTGCGCTATCGGGTTGCGCGGTGCGTGCGTGGCGCAGGCGGCCAGCAGCAGCGCCGCCGACAGCATCATCGCGGCGATGCGCAGGCCACGCACCGCGCGCGTCCGGTTGTGGGATCGGGTCATGCCGGCAGCCTACGCGACGGTGTGCGTCGGCAAAAAGAACGCCCCGGACATGCCGGGGCGTCGTTGGCGATGGCGGCTGCGGTCACGCGTCGTGCGGGGTGCCGACCTGGATGCGCCGTGGCTTGGTCTCCGGCCGCTTGGGGATCACGATTTCCAGCACGCCATGGCGGCCGGACGCGGCGATGCCGTCGGGGTCGGCGCTGTCGGGCAGCGCGAAGCGGCGATGGAAGCGGCCGTGGCGTCGCTCGACGCGCGAGTAGCGCTCGCTGTCCTGTGCCGACTCGATGCTGCGCTCGCCCTTGATGGTGAGCACGCCCTTGTCCATCTGCACCTCGATGTCCTGCGGCGCCACGCCCGGCAGGTCGGCGTAGATGACGAACCGGTCGGACTCCTCCTTGATGTCCACGCGCGGTACCCACTGGCTGGTGACCACGGCGGACTCGTCGGTGGAGCCGTTGGCGAAATTGCCTTCGAACAGGCGCTCGAAAATCTGCTTGATCGGGTCCTGCGTGGACGGCGCGGACCGCTGGGTACGACGAACCATCTCGTTCATGGCTGGCCTCCTGGGCTGGCGTTGTCGGTGGGGGACGGGCGAGGCCGTCCATGCCGCTCAGGTAGGTCTTGCCGTGCGCGATTCAAGGCCCGTCCGACGGCACGGACCGCCTGCGTCTTTACGGGCCGCTAATGCCCGGCTGCTAGCGTTCAGCGTCTCCGACACGCGGCCCGCCGATGCCCCACGACGCCACGCCTGCCGCCGGACCGCCCGCACCGCGCCGGTTGCTGCACACGCGCGACGTGATGGCGCTGGTGGTGGGCATCGTGATCGGGGCCGGCATGTTCAGCGTGCCGGCCGTGGTGGCCGCCAACAGCGCGGGCCCGGGGCCGATGCTGCTGGCGTGGCTGGCCGGCGGCGTGCTCTCCCTCGCCGGCGCCCTGTGCTACGCCGAGCTGGCCACGGCCCACCCCCACCCCGGCGGCGAGTACCACTTCCTCCGCCTGGCCTGGGGGCCGCGTCTGGCGTTTCTGTTCGCCTGGGCGCGGCTGACGGTGATCCCGACCGGCTCGATCGCGCTGCTGGCCTTCATCTTCGGCGACTACGCCAGCCAGATCCTCCCGCTGGGGGCGATGTCGCCGGCGCTGTTCGCGGCCGGTGTGGTGGTGGTGCTGACGGCCCTCAATGCCGTCGGCCTGCGCTCGGGCAAGCGCACGCAGAACCTTCTGACGGCCCTGCAGACCGCGGGCGTGGTCGCCATCCTCCTGGCCGGGCTGCTGCTGGAACCCGTGGCGCCGGCGGCCGCGCCGGCTGCGACGACCACGACGCAGCACTGGGGCCTGGTGCTGATCTTCGTGATGCTGGCCTACGGCGGCTGGAACGAGGCGGCCTACGTCTCTGCCGAGGTCGTCGCCGAGCGCCGGGCGCTGCCCCGCGCGCTGATCGGATCGATTGCAGGCGTCACCCTGCTCTACGTGCTGATGAACCTGGCGTACGTGCGGGTGCTGGGCGTGGAGGCGATGGCCGGGTCCGACGCGGTGGCCGCCGACATGATGCGCCGGGTGCTGGGCGAGCGCGGCGCGCAGGCGATCAGCGCGGCGGTGGCGCTGGCGGCGCTGACCTCGGCCAATGCCACCATGCTGATGTCGGCACGCACCGGTTATGCGTTCGGCCGCGATGCGCCGATGTTCGCCCTGCTCGGCCGCTGGCACCCGACGCTGCATGGGCCGGTCAACGCGCTGCTGGTGCAGTCGGCGATCGCATTGGCGCTGATCGGCCTGGGGGCGTGGACGCGGCGCGGGTTCGAGACGATGGTCGAGTACACCGCGCCGGTGTTCTGGCTGTTCTTCCTGCTGACCGGCCTGGCACTGTTCCGGCTGCGCGGCCGCGCGCCGGCGGTTGCCGCGCCGTTCCGCGTGCCGCTGTACCCGCTGACGCCGTTGCTGTTCTGCGCGATGTGCGCCTACCTGCTGTATGCCAGCCTCCGCCACACCGGTATCGGCGCGCTGCTGGGCGTGGGCGTGCTGGCCGTCGGCGGGGTCGTGCTGCTGCTCGGCGGTCACCGCGCCGTGCCGCCATCCGCCACCGCGTTCCGCGCACACCCGATACCACCCACCCCGGGAGACCCTCCATGACCCGTCGTCGCACCTCGCCGTACCTGTTGGCCATTTCGCTGCTGGCGGTGCTTGCCGCCGCGGGCTGCAGTCCGTCCGCCCCGCAGGCGACCACCGCACCCGGCGCGGCGGCGGATGCCGAAGCAGGCGCGGCGACCGGCGACGCACCCGGGGCTGAAGGCGGCGTCGCGCTGCTGGAAGGCGTCGAGGCCGAGGCACCCGGGCTGTTCGACCAGACCTCCATCGCCCCGGAAGGCCGCGAACCCGCACGCCAGGTGCCCGACGTGGTGTACGTGCCGACGCCGCAGGCCGTCGTCGACGTGATGCTGGAGATGGCGGATGTCGGACCGGACGACGTGCTGTACGACCTGGGGTCGGGCGACGGCCGCATCCCCATCACCGCGGCCCGACGCTGGGGCACGCGCGGGGTCGGCATCGACATCGACCCGGACCGCATCGGCGAGGCCAACGCCGGCGCGCGCGAGGCCGGCGTCACCGACAAGGTGGAGTTCATCGAGGGCGACATGTTCGACGCCGACCTGTCCGACGCCACCGTGGTCACCCTGTACCTGCTGCCGCGGCTCAACCTCCGCCTGCGCCCGACGCTGCTGGCGCTGGAGCCGGGCACCCGCATCGTCACGCACAACTACCACATGGGCGAGTGGGAGCCGCAGGCGCAGCGCATCGTGGGCGACTCGGTCGTGTACGCGTGGACGGTGCCCGAGCAGACGCCGACCTTCACCGACGACGTCACCGACTGACGCCACCGCGCCGGCCGTCGCCGGGGTCTCCCGCAACGGCCGGTGTTGTGACCCCGTTCGCAGACGCAGCCCACGCGGTGGCGTCTGATGGCGCGACAGGGGGAGTCACATGGAACACGGGGGGATGGACCGCCCGGCGCGGTCCGGTGCCGATCGACTCGAACGCCTCGCACGCGGGCTGCTCGCCCTGGCGCTGCTGGTGGCGGTCGCGTGGGTCTGGGCCGGCGAAGGCGCGTAGCGGTCCGCAAGGAGAGCCCGAACGCGCACCCGGCCCGTGGGGAGACGGGCCGGGTGCGCGAGGCGGTGCCCATGGCTTCGGCCGATGCGTGATTACGCCATGGCCTGGCCGGCCTGGAAGCGGGCGCGAAGCGCGGCCAGCGGATGCCCGGTCGCCAGCTGGTAGTGCGACGGATCGGGGAAGCCCGCCCAGCCGCCGCCCCACTCCACGCCGTCGATCGTCCCGTGCACGGCGGCGCGGGCGTAGGGTTCGGCCTCGGTGACGTACCCGCCCGCCGCGGTGAACAGCCCGATGTCCCACGCGATACCGAAGTTGTGCAGGCTCTGCCCGCCGCGTGCGCGCGTCACGACCGGGCCGGGATTGCCGTAGCGGCCCTGCCGGAACAACGCATTCTGCTGCGCCCACGTGCGCGTGCCGGAAATGATGCGGGCGTCGAAACCGGCGTCCAGGATACGGCTCAGGCTGGCGCGGGCCCTGGCCTGCGCGAGCAGTGACAGCGTCGCGATCGCCGCTTCGCTGCGCAGGTCGAACTCGCCCGATGCGGAGCGCAGCGCGCGGCTGCGCTGCTGGAACGCCTGCCACGCGGCGTCCGTCAACGGGCCCCACAGCCCGTCCAGCGCACCCGCGTACAGGCCGTCGGCCGCCAGCAGCCGTTGCGTGAACAGCACATCGTCGCGGAACAGCCGCTCGCTCATTCCGTGCGCCCGGGCGTGGACGCCCCGAGTATCGGTACGCCGGTGCCGACGCGATGCGAAACTCGGCGGCCCCGGCCTGCGAGTCCGACGCCATGCCCCACTGGTCCACGCTGATCCGCGACATCCCCGACTTCCCCAGGCCGGGCGTCACCTTCCGCGACATCACCCCGCTGCTGGCCGATCCCGATGGCTTCGCCGCCTGCATCGACACGCTGGCCGAGCCGTGGCGCGGGGTAGCGCTGGACGCGGTGCTGGGGATCGAGTCGCGCGGCTTCATCCTCGGCGCCGCGCTGGCGCGCGTGCTGGGCACCGGGTTCGTGCCGCTGCGCAAGCCCGGCAAGCTGCCCGGGCCAACGGTCTCTCAGGCCTACGCGCTGGAGTACGGCGAGGACCGCCTGGAGATGCAGGTCGACGCCGTCGCGCCCTGCGCCCGCGTGCTCATCGTCGACGACGTGCTGGCCACCGGCGGCACCCTGGCCGCCGCGCTCGAACTGGCGCGGCGGCAGGGTGCCCGGGTCGTCGGTGCATCGCTGTTGCTGGAAGTGCCGGGGCTGGGCGGGCGCGAGCGCTGGGACGCGGACCTGCCGATCGACATCACCCTTACGTGCTGATCGTCAGATGCGCTGGCCGCGGACGGGCGTGAGCAGTTTCACCGCGCTGTCCAACGCGATGGCTTCCGACGCCGGTGTCGAGGGGACGTCCTGGGTACGCAGACGCTCGGTGCGTTCGCGCTCGAACTTCGCGCACCACCCCATGTCCCCCGGCCCGCAGAACTGCACGGGAATTTCCATCCTGGTGGCCACCGGCACGCCACCGACACGCTCCAGCGTGGGCGTCCATTGCACTGCGACCTCCTTCAAGGCCTCGACGAACCGCTCGCCGCCCCCCGCTCGCGTGGCCTCGACCTTCACGTCGGCCACCGTGATGCGCCCGTCCGCCGCGATATCCAGGGTGGCCACCAGATGGGCGCTGTTCCCGTTGCGCGCATCGCGCATCGGGAACCGGGGCGGTGTGACCGTCGCCAGCAATGCACCGGTCCGGACCCGGCCCAGCGACAGTGCCACCGAACCATCGTCGTGCTCGTCCCCCAGCACCTGCAACGTCAGGAAGGTGTCGGTCACGGCCGGTGCGCCGTCGATCCGGCCCGGCTCGAACGCCCACGACTCGATCATCGGCTCCAGCCGCTCGGTGATCAGGCGGGATGTATCGCCCAGGCCTTGCCACTCCAACTGCTGGACCTGCCCATCCTCACCAATGCGCAGCTGGGCCTTGAGCCACAGTTCGTGCTCATAGGCATGGGTCGAGGGGGCGAACAGCGAGAGGGCCGCCAGGGCACCGAGCATGCCGGCGTTGCGCATTGACTTCATGGGTTCCAGTCCTTGGGTTATGGCATGCATCACCGCATGCGGGAGCTCGTATCTAAGCAGGAAAGCTCGAAGAGGCGCCACTCAGCGCAGCCAACCCCGCGCTGCCGCTTTGCGTGCGTACGACCACAGTGCCGCGGCGATGGCCAGGAGCAGCAGCGGCATCAGCAGGCCGGCGGCGCCGTAGGCCGCCCACGCCGGGGTGACGAGGAACGCGCCCAGGATCTGCACCACCAGCGCGACCAGCGAGATGGCGAACAGCATCGCCGCCCACCGGCGTCGCAGCAGCAGCCCGACGGCGCCGAGCACGCCGGCGATGACGGCCACGCCGAAGGCGGCGTTGATCCACATCGGCGTCGCCTCGTAGACCTGCCGCTGCTCGTCCGGCAGCGCGGCCAGCGTGTCGGGTGACATCGTGACCTGCATGGCGAACATCGCCAGCCCCAGCAGGTTCCACAGCAGGGCGATGGTGGCGATGATCCAGTAGCTCCTGGGCAGCGTTGCTGCGGCGGTCGTGTTCATGCGGCCCCTCCCCGGGCATGGCGTCGGCACCCACGTGTGCCGACAGACGGGGCAACGGTAGCCTGCCCGGCGGTCGGCCAGGCGCCGCCGGTCGGCCCGGATGTCACCCGGGTCCCGCGCCTGCGGGCGTGACCGCCGGTCAGCCGACGTCGACAGCCTCGGCGAGGCGGACGAAGTCCGCATGCGACGGCCGCACCAGCCGCATCACTTCCTCGCCGTCACGCAGCAGCACCAGCGTCGGCCACAGCTTGACCCGGTACGAGCGCCCGAGCGGGCGGCCGCGGCCGTCCTCCACCTTGACGTGCCGCACGTCCGGCGCGGCGTCCAGCACGGCGCGCATGTCCGCCTGTGCGGCGATGCAGTGGCCGCACCACGGCGCCCCGAACTCCAGCAGCGTGTCGCCGGGCCAGCGATCCACGTCGGCGCGCGCCGGTTCCTCAATTGCATAATCGGCCTGGAACGCCATGGCTCAGCCCTCCTCGCCCGATTCGACGGTGGCGGCGCAGCAGGGACATCTCACTTCGACGGTGGGCAGCATGTCGGCCTCCGATGACCAGGCGGGGTGGCGGTTCGGGGCGATGCCTCGACGCACGCCGGTGGCGACACGCTACGCCCCAGGACTCAACGGGACGTGCAGGCGATGGCACGCCACCCCTTGCCGCATCCGCCACCCGTGCCGGGTACGCGCTTCAGCGCCGCAGCGTGAGCCGGGTCGTCTCGACCGACGCCTTGTCCTGCAGGTGCTGGGTCTCGACCATCTCCATGCGCTCGACCCGGCCGGTGGCGACATCGACCTCGTAGCGCACCTGCGTCGAGAAATGCGCGCCCGCGGCCAGGCCTTCGACCGCCGCCTCCAGCGCCTCCGGGCCCAGTGCCTCGTCGAAGGTCTTCTCGACGAACGACGTCAGCGCCACGACGACGCCGTCCGGATCGGGCTGCGAGGTCCACTCCACGCTGACATGGCCGGGTGACCCGGCGATCGGCTCGAGCAGCAGGGTGTGGCGGGCCTTGATCTCGCCACCCCCCAGCGGGTTGCCGTAAGTGTCGTCGAAGATGTATCGGCGACCGGGCACCAGCCCGCCGGTCGCCACGAAGTTCATCGCCGCCGGCGTGCTTGCCAGGTCGGGCTCGACGACCTCCGGCGAGGTCATCGCATCGATCATCACGCCCATCACTTTTCGATACTCGGCCTCTTCGTCGTCCGTGGGCCCCTCCCCCGCGCCGCCCGAAAGGCCTGCGTCCACCGCCTGCTCCAGCATGTCGCGGTACAGGGGCAGCACCACTTCAAGATTGGTGATGGACCGGTAACTGCCGTCCTCGTTGATGGCCACATCCAGCGACAGGTCGCGGAAGGATTCGACCGCCGCTTCCATGATCGGGCGCACCGCCTCCGGCAGGCCGTCGCCTGTCAGCTTGGGGTCGCGTCCGGTCCACCGTTGCACGATGCCGCCATCGGGCCCATCGACGACGGCGATCTCGGTGACGTCGGTACCCACGATGTGGACCCGGTGCTCACCGGCCCCCTCGATGGATTCGTAGTGCTGGTCGTAGACCAGCGTGGTGCCCACCGTCCACGGCGACGGCCAGGCCAACGCCTCGCCCGCGGCTTTGTCGAATCCCTTGGTGGCGGTCGCCGACGCGCCCGGCGCGCCCCACACCATGCCCGCTGCCAGCATCCCCGTGCAGGCAAGCGCCCGTGCCAGGCCGACATGGCCCGCTCCTGTCCTCATCGCGATGTCCCCTGTGACGGCGGCGGTGCCGCCGCCCGGAACGATAAGGCACCGGCGACGAGGCCGCACGTACGCGTCGGTCATGCGCACAGGCCCATCCATCACCCCCGCTTCAGGCATCCGCTTCAGAATCGGGGCCTTCATTGCCTGCCGAGGAGGTCCAGATGCAAAGCCGCACCGCTTCCCCCCGCCTGCTGGCGGTCGCCCTGTGCACCGGGCTCGGCCTGTCAGCCCTTGCCGCGCCGTCAGTGGCACAGACCATCGGCTACAACGTCCGCACGGGCGATGCCTGGGTCGACCACCGGCTGGAGGATATCAACCGCTACGGCCATGACTACCGCGACCCGTTCATCGGTGAAATGACCGGCCACTATGGCGCGCCGCGGTCGCTGATCGTCGACCTGCTGGACCGCCGCGGCTGGGCGCCTGCCGACGTCTACTACGCCTGCGCCATCGCCAGCGCGGCCGGCCTGCCCTGCATCGACGTGGTGAACCGCTACGACCCGTACGACCGCGACGACCGCAACCGCGGCCGGGGCTGGGGCGTGCTGGCGCAGGAGTTGGGCATCAAGCCGGGTTCGCCGCAGTTCCA
Source organism: uncultured Lysobacterales bacterium (assembly GCA_946886865.1). Next base: position 35,368 of record CAMPJI010000008.1, read on the forward strand.
TGCCCTCAAGCGCGGCACGGTGGACACCTATGACCGCTGGGGCTACCCGATCACGATCGACCGCGACGTGCGCGTGGACTGGTCGCAGCCGCGCGATCGCGGTCCGCGCCATGAGAGCCATGGTGACCGCGGCGGTCCGCCCGCCCATGCAGGGCGCGGCACTGCGCGGCCCGATGTCGGTGGCGGACCGGGCAACGGCAAGCCCGCGCATGCCGGTGGCCCGGGTCGCGGCAACGACAAGGGCGGCCCGCCGTCCGGCAAGGGCCCGGGTGACGACAAGGGCAAGGGCAAGAGCAACGGGAATGGAAACGGCAAGGGCAACGGCCGCGGTTGATCCGCGACGCGGCTCCCCGCACGGAAACGGCGACCCGAAAGGTCGCCGTTTTTCTGTCGGCTTCCGTAGGAGCGGCATCAGCCGCGATCGGAACCACGGCCGTGGGCGAAGTCGCGACACCGTCGTAGGAGCGACGTCAGTCGCGACCTTCGCCGGTGTCCGGAGTTGCGCGGTCGCGACTGACGTCGCTGCTACAAGAACCGGCAGATACGGATTGCGGCTGAAGCCGCTCCTACAAAAGCAGAAACCCCGGGCGGTGGTACGCCCGGGGTCGAATCACGGCGCCTTCGACCGCGCCGTCAGCGCTGGAGCACCACCTCCATCCCCGGCTTGGCGACCTTCGCCACCGCGGCGGCCGACCAGTTGGTCATGCGGATGCAGCCATTGGACTCGGTCTTGCCGATCTTGGACGGTTCGGGCGTGCCGTGGATGCCATAGTGCTCCTTGGACAGGTCGATCCACGTGGTGCCGACGGGGTTGTTGGGGCCGGGCGGGATCTCGGCTTTCTCGGCGTCGGGGTCAGAGCCGGCGATGAGCTCGGGGTCGAAGTGCCACACCGGGTCGCGGGCCACGCCGTTGACCTTCCAGTCGCCGATGGGCAGCGGGAACTGCGCGCTGCCGGTGGTCACCGGGAACTGCGCCACCACCTTGCCGGCGTCGTCGTGCAGCTGCAGCACCGCATCGGACTCGTCGACCACGATCGTGGAGGCGTCCGGCAGGCGCGTGGCCGGCGCGACGTACGGCACGGTGATGGTGTCGCCGGCCTTGAACGCCGCCCCGGGGTTGAACTCGGCCAGCAGCGCCGGCTTGGCGTGGAAGCGCTCGCCGACCTTCTCCTCGACCGACGCGTACGGCAGCGCGTCCACCTTCGACATCGCCTCGGGCCCGTCGGGCGTGGCACGGAACGGGCCGGCGACGTCGTCGGCGGTCAGGGTGTACTCGACCAGGATCGGCGCGTCGTCCTTGCCGAGCGTGTCCCATGTCGCCTCGTCCGGCGTTTCGTTGACCGTCAGGCCGTGCGCCTTCTGGAAGGCGGCCAGCGCGCGGCGCGTGTTGCTGCCGCCCTTGCCGTCGATCTCGCCGGGCGAGAAGTGCGCACGCTCCAGCAGCACCTGCAGGCGCAGCGGGCTGTCGTCGGGCAGTTCGGCGTCGGCCGCGGCCGCCTGACCTGGCGGTTCGATGGCCGGCTCGGCGTCGGCATCGGCGTCCTCCGGCTGGGCCGGGGTCTGCGCATTGCCGGCGGTGCTGGAGGTACCGGGGGCCACCGGCGGGGTCGAGGACGCGCCGCCGGGCGGACCGGGCACGCCGGGCGCGGCCCCACTGGCCACGGCGCCGGACGCGTCGCCCGCGATCGGCTGGCCGTCGGCCGCCACGCGCGTGTCGGGCTGGGCGCCGGTGGCTTGGGCGGCCGCGCGCGTGGCCGGGTCGCTGTCGCAGGCGGCCAGGGCCGCGGGCAGCAGCGCGCACATCACGGCGCGCGCCAGCAGGGTCGGGAGGGGTCGGGTCATGGACGGTCCGGCTTGCAAGGGAGCCGGCATGGTCGGCAACGCCGCGCCCGCAGCGCGTGAATCCACGCGGATGCAGCTGAACCGCGGGCGCGCGACGCGACGCTCAGTCGCGTGCCGCCGCGCCCTCGCCGGCGCGTGCGTCCAGGCCCCTGAGCGCGCCACGGACCAGCCGCGGCGCCACGCGCGGCACCGTCAGCATCGTGCTGGCGACCGCCATCAGCAGCAGCGCGGTGAACATCGCGTTGGTGATGATCAGCCGGTCCAGCAGCACGTTGGCGAAGATGATCATGATCAGCGCCTTGGTCTGCAGCAGCCAGCCGATCACCGAGGCCTCGCCCGGCTTCCAGCCCAGGAGCCGGCCGGCCAGGTGCACGCCCGCCAGCTTGCCGGCCACAGCCGCCACCAGCAGCGCCCCGGCGGCGAGGAACACCGCACCGCCGCCGACCGACCACGCCGTCTTCAGGCCGGTGCTGAGGAAGAACACCGGCATCATCACCAGCAGCACGTGGTGGCGCAGGCGGTCCATCGCGTCCTGGTCGAACCACTCGGCATCCATCACCACGCCGGCCAGGAACGCGCCGACCATGAAGTGCAGGCCCGCCCAGTCCGCACCCAGCGCGCACACCGCCAGCCACACCAGCGACACGTACCAGCGGTCGGCCTCGCGCAGCCGCGGCATCAGCCGGCGGAAGCCCACGCACACCGCGGCGAACACCAGCAGGAACGCGCCCTGGCGCCCGATGCGGGCCCAGTCCATCAGCACCAGCGCCAGCACGCCCCAGATGGCGATGTCGTCCAGGCTGGCGTAGCGCAGGATGCGTTGGCCCAGCGGCGCGCGCAGCATCTCCAGCTTTTCCATCAGCAGGATCAGGATCGGCAGGGCCGTCACCGCGCAGGCCATGCCCACGCCCAGCACGAACTGCCACGTCTGCCCGCGCGCGCCCAGCCAGCCCGGCCACCCCAGCAGCGCCGCCGCCACGGCCGCGCCGCACAGCAGCGGCACCGCCAGCGCCAGGCCGGCGGTGATGCCACTCTCGCGCCGGTGCGTCCAGGCCTGGCGCAGGTCGAGCTCCACGCCCGCGATCATCACGAACAGCATCACCGCCCACCACGCGATGCCGTTGAGCGCCTGCACGACGTCCGGAGTGAACACGAATGCGTAGTACGCGGGAAACGCGCTGCCCAGCACCCCGGGCCCCAGCAGGATCCCGGCGATGATCTGCACCACGACCAGCGGCGCGAAGTAGTCGGTGCGCCCGACCCGCCACACCAGGTAGGGCACGGCGAAGATGATCGCCATGGCGACCAGGAACAGCTCGGTGGTGGTGATGGCGTGCGGCACGCGGGGCTCCGGTCGGCGCGTCCTGCCGGTCGGCAGCGCGGGGCAGCTTGGCGCTTGCCGGCGCCCAAGGGAAGCACCGCGCGCGACCGGCGCCACGGCCCCGGTGCGCGCGCGTGTCACATCCGCCGCGCCGGGCCGTGTCTATCATCGAACCCATTGCGAACACCGGCCATGACACCTACCGCCCTGCACGAACTCATCCACCGCGACTTCGCCTCCGCCCGCGGCGGCAACGCCCATGCGTTCGAACGCCTGGTGGTCGGCACCCAGCGCATGGTCGCCAGCGTGGCGCTGGCGGTGACGCGCGATGTCGCCACCAGCGAGGACGTGGCGCAGGACACCTACCTGCGCGCCTGGCAGCACCTGGGCCGAATGCAGAACCCCGACAGCTTCCTGCCGTGGCTGCGCCAGGTGGCGCGCAACCGCGCCATCGACCACCTGCGTGCATCGCGGCCCACCGCCGATGCCGAGGTGCTGGACGTGCTGCCCGCCGACGGCGACACGCCCGAGCAGGCGCACGACCGGCACGTCCACGCCGATGCGCTGGCGCAGGCCCTGGATGCGCTGCCCGAGGACACCCGCGACGTGCTGCTGCTGTACTACCGCGAGGGCCAGAGCAGCCAGGCGGTCGCCGCGCTGCTGGGCCTGAGCGATGCCGCGGTGCGCAAGCGCCTGCAGCGCGGTCGCGACAGCCTGCGTGCGGACGTGCTGCAGCGGCTGGGCGAAACGGCCACCCGGTCGGCGCCGGGCCTGGTGTTCACCGCCACCGTCGCCGCCGGCCTGACGCTCGGCGCGCCGCCGGCGGCGGCCACGGCGTTGACCGCCGGCGCGGTCGCCAAGTCGATGCCGAAACTCGCGCTGGCGACGGTCGGCGCACTGGCGGCCGCCATCGCGGTGATGCTGGGAGGCATCGCCTGGGAGATCCGCGACGCGCTGCGCCGCACGTCCGACCCGCGGCGGCGGCGCTCGCTGGTCGTCAACGGCGTGGTGTACGGCGCCCTGATGACGGGCTACATCGGCGCGCTGGCCTGGTCCAAGCAGCAGGGCTGGAGCGACGCGACGGTCCTGACGGTCGCGGTGGTCGTGTCGCTGCTGGTCATCGTGCTGGCGCTGCAGCGCGCGCGGCTGGTGAAGGGCGACAAGCGCTGACGGACCGGCGCAGCATCGCCGCAACGGATGCGCGCCCTTCACGGCGCAGCGCCTGCAATCGGCGCATGACGTTTCGCCTCGCTCCGCTCATCGCCATCGGTTGCGCGCTCGCGCTGGCCGGCTGCGCAACGCCCGAGCGCGCGCCCGCCCCCGCACGCCCACCGCTGGCGGCGGCCACGCCGGTGCAGCTCACCGTGCAGGCCGGCATGAACGAGACGTGGAACGCCGTCGGCCAGCTGCTGGTGGACATGCGCGACGTCACCTGGGAGGGGCGCTCGCAGATGATGGGGTTGAACGCGGTGCGCTACCGCGGCGAGTCGCTGCTGGTGCTGACACGCGCGGTGCCGGCGTCGACCACGGTGCGGACGCTGACCACGGAAGTCACCATCGCCACGCCGTCGGGCAAGCGCCTGCACAGCGCGGCGGCCGCCGATCTCATGATGCAGCTGGCGCGCGGGCTGCCGGCGGAACTCGAGCGGGTGAAGGCCGGTTTGGACACGCAGGCGGGCGGCAGACGCTGAGCCCCGACTCCGCCGCGCGCCTTACTCCCCGCGCACGCGCAACGTCAGCCCGCGCAGGAAGTACCGCAGCAGCTGGTCGCCGCACAGGCGGAAGTTCTTGTGCCCCGGCTGGCGGAACAGCGCCGACAGCTCCGGCTTGGTCACCGGCCGGCCGGCGGACGCGAAGATCTCCATCATGTCCACGTCCTTCAGCTCGAACGCCACGCGCAGCTTCTTCAGCACCGCGTTGTTGTTGACGCGCGTCTCCGGCGGCCGCGGCGGTGCATCGCTGCGGGCGCCGCGGAAGTGGACCACCAGGCCGTCGAGGAACAGCCCGAGCAGGCGGTCGTCCAGCGGCGCGAAGCCGGGCTCGTCCTCGCGCAGCAGGTAGGCCTGCACCGCGTCGCGCTCCAGCACGACGCTCGGGGCGGCGTACTGGACGAGATTGGCGACGTGGGTGTCGCTGAGGTCGAGCATGTAGCGCACGCTGCGCAGGACGTCGTTGTTGATCATGGGCGGTGGGGCGGTACGGCGTCGGGGTGCGCAGGATACCCGCCCGCCGACGGACCGACGTTGAGGCCCCTCCACCACCCGCCGTCATTCCCGCGAAGGCGGGAATCCATGGACGTTGTCGCCACGCGTCCTCCGAGCGAGGCCACTCCGCAGACTCTTGCAACACGTAAGAGGACAACTGCTTTCGTTCTGTCGGCCGAATTGATTCCTGTTGCTCGCCCAAAAGACACGGAACCAAAGAGAAGGCCCTTCTTGACACTTCAAACACCTCACGTGAGGCGACGCGGGGATTTCCCGAGAAGGCAAGCATCTAGCTTCTTGAAGCGGTAGAGGACCTGACGTCGGTCGGCTTTGACCCCGGTCGGTTGGCCTGACCTCTCTGCGAGCGACGTTAGATACACGTGCGGCAAGGGCCCGCGCAAAAGGAAGAAATATTTATGGCGAGGTACTACGTAAACAACAACGCGCAGAACAATGGCGATCATGAAGTGCATGAGCTCGGCTGCAGCTTCATGCCTCAGGCAGATCGAACCTACCTTGGCGAATTCGGTAGCTGCGGACCCGCCGTAACTGAAGCGCGAAAACATCATCGCCAAGTGAACGGGTGTTACTACTGTTCAAGGCCCTGCCACACCCAGTAAACCCACGGAGCCCGCCTTCCGGGTCTGGCCGGTCCACCCCGTCGTCATTCCCGCGAAGGCGGGAACCCAGTGTCTCGCCGCTTCATAGAACGCGCTTGCACCGCTCGATCGCCCCGTGAGGCGCGGTGCCCGGTCCGTGAGTGTTCAAGCCTGACACCTGAAACCAAAGCGCTCATCGATGATCACGTGGGCCTCGAACGACTGGCTTGGAGCCTCTTGTGTGAGGCATTGGGCCTCGAGGTTGAGTGTCCGAGCCTCATGCGCGAGGCCAGGACTCTCACGCGCGAAGCCCTGCAGGTCACCGCTCAGGTGGCGAGGCTCACGCGTCAGGCCCGAATGGACATCGGTCAGACTTGGAGGCTCCTCCGTGACGTTCTGGGCCTCATCGGTGCGATAGCGCGGCTCAGATGACGCGTGATTGATCTCGTCGTGTTCGCATTAGAAGAAGCGAACCTGATCCCGCCAGGTTGAGCTCGCGGGCGGGCCTCACCCACGGCGGCGTAGCGCGTCGTCGAGTAGCGCTTCGTATAGCTGCAGCCGCAGGCGCATCAGGCCGGCGACCATGCCGACGGCCGCCAATACGGCGACCAGGATGCCGGGTAGTGCAATCCACCATGCGATGGGGCCATCGGCATACGCCTTGAGCTGCGCCGCCACGGCAGCCGACACCAGCGGCACGCCTAGCTTGTCCGCGCCTCCGAACAGGAAGCCCATCTTCTGTGTCATGCGGGTCTGCGCGAGCCGAGCGAACCAGAGGTGTGACTCGAGCGCCGCGCGGGGCTGGTGCGCCAGCCATGCGTGCAACGTCTCCACCGCACCCATCTCGTGATCAAGCTGCGCGACCAGCTGGGGACGCCAGCGACGCATGCTTCGCAGTACGCGGAAGATGTTGCGTCCTAAGCCGGGCACGAAGAAGGCCGTCAGCGCCAAACCCACCCGCATCATCCATACCATCCACGCAGCGGGCGCAATGAACTCGACCAGCAGCGAGGGCATTAGTCCCATCACGATGCCGGCATAGCCCACCGCGTCGAACCAGCGCTGCCAGCGCGATGCATGGAGTTCTGCGACCGGGCCTTCAGGCAATGCCTCCATGCGGCGATCAAGTGCGGCGAAACTCAGAGATTCAGACGAAGCGTCCATGCCTACACCTCTGTTTGAACCACCCGCAGAGTCATTCCAAAAGTAAAAAGTCGACTCTGACCCCTGTTTTTGCTCGCCCGTGAGGCTCGGAACCTCATCAGCGCGGCAGTGACGAGCGATCGACCTTGCCACCGTCGCATCAATGGGAGTGAGCCTGACCCCGATTGATTGATTCTAGGGACGCTGCTCGTTGGCTGGCCTGGGCACCTTCTCGGTTGCGAGACTGCTACCGCAATGCTTGCACTTAGACGCATCCTTCTTGACGCGCTCGCTACAGTGCGGGCACTTCTTAGTTGCTGCTCTTGAGAACCCAAGCCCTACGAGGGCAAAAACTGGTGAGAGCATCAAGACGACTCCCGCCTCGCGAACAGCACCCATGGCAGAGTCGATCAGGCCAATGATCAAGCAGAAGATTGCTATGCCGTAGAAAAGCTTCCCCATCCGTCCCCCTAAATCGTTGAAGCGTGCCAACCTACCGAGCCAATTGGATCCAAACGCGTTCTATCCATGGGCTACGGAAGTAAACCTGACCCCTTTCGGTGGTCAGGCTTCGAGGCGCGTGCCCGAGGGTCGGAACCTCATGGGTGCGGCGCTGCGGGTCAGGCGACGCGAGATTTCTCTCGCCGCAGTTGCCCGTTCGGTTGTTCAAACCCCGTAGCACGGGTAAGGCCGCAGGCCGCACCCGGGATGGCCGCGATGGGATGCATGACGACCCCGGGTGCGCTGCGCTTACCCGGGCTACGCTGGCTAAATCAGGCTGTCTACGTTTGACAAGATACTTCCAGTAAGCGGAGGTGACTTAAGGAGATCCCGTGAGATGTTTGGATCAGGAATCGCCACCTTGATCAGCCGATCCAGCTTGCCAAACCACTCTCCGTCATTTGCGGCGAATAGGTTATAGAGAGCTTCGTTCTTGCTAGAGCAGCCTAGATCCCTGTACTTATGCGCGCAGTATTTCGCCGCTGCCGTCATAACATGCCAACGCAACTTTGAATATCTGCCGTCGAATCGCTTATTTGAGGTCAGCATTCTCAAACGATAATGGCAGAAGCATGCTGTGTAGTAGTCTTCTTCGTGAGCCTGGCCTGAGAAAACATCATTCAGCAGCTCACCCGTAAGCCTATTAGGATAACGGCTCGACAAATCGGGCCGCATCATTACAATTGATGCGTAACATCGCGCCATTTCGCGAACGTCAAATATTCGAACTGGCGCAATGTTCTCGGATGCGTACTGGCCGCGGCGTCTTTCGAAATAGATGCGGGTCGCCTCTCCAGCGCCACGCGCGTTGAAGTACTGCTCCAAGTCTCGCAAAACACCAAGAGTAGAAATGAACTGAGCATCTTCCACCTTGGACTGTCTGTTCGTTGCACGAACGATGTCATCAATGACTGCAGGCTCGTCCGCCTCGATTAGCTTCACCATCAGACTGACGGAGGGATCCACTTCGTCATCTAACGATATGAGCACGTTAGATGTCTGGCATCCATTGACGATTTGGAAGTCTCGAATGTAGATTTCTTGGCCGGCCGGCCTGACGCTCGATGCCACAATAGTTACGCCGTTGTTCATCAGGCCAAAACGAGCCTTCTTAGCATCGTCGCTCAAGGTGCCCGCAATCTCGGAATTAACATCGGCGTCAACTCCAAGGAAGTCTCTAACATTTTCTTCAAAGAGCTTCTTTCGGGGCGATCCGTTCTGATCTTTCAGTATCGAGTCGATGAAGCTTCGCGCCGATACGGTGGCGACATACGCATTATTGATGTTCGGGACCGCAGGGAAGGGTGCGTAGCCCACAGTAGCAAGACGAGCCTCCATCGGTCCGTCTGCGGAATTCCACAAGCCATGAATGACCTCTCGATGCGCTTTCACTAGCGTTGTCGACTTCGAGTAGCCAAGGCGACGGAGGGCTTCCTCCCCGATTTGAAAGGCAGCATTAATCTCCACCGCTTCCGTATCAGGTGCGGCGGTGAAAAAGTAGGCATCAATATTTGGGAGACCGCCCCTTATTCTCCCAATGTTATCGAAGAGCTTCCTGAACATCCCTTTGAAGCTTGCGAGATGTTGGCTATGCGGCTGTGCCGGCTCATCTGAGAGAAAATCGACAATAGCGGCTACAAACGAGTCGATTTCTTGCTTAGACCAAGAGGTCGAACGTTTTGCTTGCGTGAGAACAATAGTTGCGTCGTACTCACGCCGAGTCGTGCGAAAAATCTCGTCGAGCTCTTCTTCAGAAAAAACTGCCCGATCATCGAGAAAGAGCATCGCACCATCGATACCTGGATCTGCGCCTTCGTACACTAGGTCGCTGGCTTCTACACTATCGACCGAGTATTTAGAAAAGGCGCAGTAGTTAACAAACGATTCGAAGTTCTTTGCTTCGTCAAACGGCGGTTCGAAGTTCCTGCAGAAGGCGTCGAAGTACGATCTAGTTACAAGATGCATGAGGTCCATCCCAAAGGAAGCCAGGCAGCAAGGTCGCTCAAAGAGGCAAGGTGACTACCGGGCCTCGTCAATTAGAACTACCTCACCCGCACTTCGAATACCCACAATTCAGGCAAGTAGCACACCCATCCATCACCACCACCGCCTTGGTGCTGCACTTGTGGCACATGGTGGCGCTGGGCGGGAAGGCGACGCCGCCGTCGCCGGTGACTTCCACGTCCTCGCGGCGCGCGTCGGCGCGGACCTTGGGCTCGGGGAACAGCTCGCCGCTGGCGTCGTCGCCAGCCGGGACGCCTACGTCAGAGTTTTTTTTTGAGTCGAGCGCGGCGAACGCGGCGCGCTTCTCGGCGATCAGCGCGCGCTGGGCATCGGACATCTCGGGGTCGTGCATCAGGCCGATGGACTTGAGGTGGTCCTCGACGATGCTGCCCAGCTCGGCCACCAGCGACGGCATGTACACGCCGCCGGCCTTGAAGTAGCCGCCCTTGGGGTCGAACACGGCCTTCATCTCGTCGACCAGGAACGTGACGTCGCCGCCCTTGCGGAACACCGCGGACATGATGCGCGTCAGGGCCACGATCCACTGGAAGTGGTCCATGTTCTTGGAGTTGATGAAGATCTCGAACGGGCGGCGGTGCTCGTGTTCGCTGCCGGCGTTGAGCACGATGTCGTTGATGGTCACGTACAGCGCGTGCTCGAACAGCGGCGACTTGATCTTGTAGGTGGAGCCGATCAGCACCTCGGGGCGCTCGATCTTCTCGTGCATCTGGATGACGTTGGCCGAGGGCATGGCAGCGGCTTCGGCGGCCTGGCGGGTCACGGCCTCGGCGTGGGCGGCCTGCTTGGCGCGCTCTTCCGGGGTGACGACGCTGTAGCCCTTGATTTTCTTGTCGATCTTGACGGCCATCGGCCCTGCTCCTGATGCGGTAGTGCGATGCGGTGTGGTGGTGCGTGCTGCGGTCCGGGGCCGACCCGGGCCGCCCTCCCCGGCGTGCGGGGAGGGCGGGTGCTGCGGGTGGTGCGTCAGCTGGTGGCCGAGGCCGACTTGCGCGCGGTCTTGCGTGCGGCCGGACGCTTGGCGGCGGCCTTGCGGACCGGTGCCTTGGCGGCGGTCTTGCGCGGCGCGGCCTTCTTGGCGGTGGCCTTGCGGGCCGGTGCCTTCTTGCTCACGGCCTTCTTGCTGGCGACCTTCTTGCTTGCGGTCTTCTTGCTGGTCGCCTTCTTGGTGGCGGCCTTCTTCGCCGGTGCCTTGCGCGCGCGGGTGGCCGCAGCCTTCTTGGCGGCGGTCGAGCGCGTGGCGGCCTTCTTGGCGCGGGTGGCGGCGGCCTTCTTGCCGGCCGTCTTGCGCACGGCGGTCTTCTTCGCCGCGGCCGTCTTCTTGGCGGCCTTGGCGGTCGACTTGCGGGCCGAGGTCGCGGCCTTCTTGGTCGCCTTCTTGGCGGTCTTCTTCACCGTGCCGGCCTTGCGGGTGGCAACGCCCTTCTTGGCCGAAGCCTTCTTGGCGGTGGAGGCCTTCTTGGCGGCCGTCTTGCGCTTGAGCGTGCCGGCTTCCTTCTTGGCGTTGGCGCTGGCGGCGGCCAGCTTCTTCTTGGCGGTGCTGACCGCCTTCTTGGCGGCCTTGCGTGCGTTCTTGGCGGTCTTCTGGGCCGACTTCACCGCACCTTCGGCGGTGCTGGCGATGACGCCGCCCACGTTGATGGCGGTTTCTTTGACGTTCTCGGCGGCCTGAGACAGGGACGCCGTCACTCCATTGCCGTTGCTCATGTGCCCTCCTGCGGGCGTATTAAGTGGCGTTGCAATAGTGGAGGTTGTTTCCACGGAGCGATGCTATACCTGCTTCGTGCGCAAAACACAGTGAATCGATAACGACATCGACCGCCTGCAAGCCTTGCCGCACGGGCCGTTGAGGTGTCCGCCGACCCCGGCCAGGGTCGGCGCGGGACGGCACGCCCGTCCCCGCCGGGGTGCGCCGCGCGCGGCGCGGCGCCCATCAGAACTTGCCGTAGTAGCCCTCTTTGAGCGCGTCGAACAGGTTGGCGGCGGTGTGCATTTCGCCGTCGTATTCGATCTGCTCGTTGCCCTTGACCTCCACCACCTGGCCGTCGTCCAGCTCGAAGCGGTAGGTGGTGTTTTCCAGGTCCGCCTCCTTGACCAGCACGCCCTGGAAGGCGGCCGGGTTGAAGCGGAACGTGGTGCAGCCCTTCAGGCCCTGCGCGTGGGCGTAGGTGTAGATGTCCTTGAAGTCCTCGTACGGGTAGTCGGTCGGGACGTTGGCGGTCTTGGAGATGGAGCTGTCGACCCACTTCTGCGCGGCGGCCTGCACGTCCACGTGCGCCTTGGGGGTGATGTCGTCGGCGCTGATGAAGTAGTCGGGCAGCTTGGCGGCGGCGTCATCGGAGAACGGCATCGCCTTGGGGTTGACCAGCTCGCGGTAGGCCAGCAGCTCGAACGAGAAGACGTCGACCTTTTCCTTGGACTTCTTGCCTTCGCGGATCACGTTGCGGCTGTAGTGGTGCGCGAAGGACGGCTCGATGCCGTTGGACGCGTTGTTGGCCAGCGACAGCGAAATGGTGCCGGTCGGCGCGATGGAGCTGTGGTGGGTGAAGCGCGCGCCGGTCTCGGCCAGCTCGGCGGCCAGCTCGGGGGCGGCCTCGGCCACGCGCTGCATGTAGCGCGAGTACCTGGCGTGCAGCACGCGGCCCTTGATGGACTGGCCGATCTTCCAGCCGTCCTTCTTCATCTCCGGGCGCTTGCGCAGCATCTCGGCGGTGACGTCGAAGTCCTCGTCCATGATCGGCGCGGGGCCCTTTTCCTTCGCCAGCGCCAGGCCGGTTTCCCAGCCGGCGATCGCCATCTCGCGGGCGATGCGCTCGGTGAACTCGCAGGACGGCGCCTCGCCGTACTTCATGCGCAGCATGGTCAGCGTGCTGCCCAGGCCGAGGAAGCCCATGCCGTGGCGGCGCTTGCGCAGGATCTCGGCGCGCTGCTGCTCCAGCGGCAGGCCGTTGACCTCCACCACGTTGTCGAGCATGCGGGTGAACACGCGCACGACTTCCCTGTACTCGTCCCAGTCGAACTCGGCCTTGTCGGTGAACGCGTTGCGCACGAACTTGGTGAGGTTGACCGAGCCCAGCAGGCACGCGCCGTACGGCGGCAGCGGCTGCTCGCCGCACGGGTTGGTGGCGCGGATGGTCTCGCACCACCAGTTGTTGTTCATCTCGTTGACGCGGTCGATCAGGATGAAGCCCGGCTCGGCGTAGTCGTACGTCGAGACCATGATCATGTCCCACAGGTGGCGGGCGCGGATGTGGCCGTAGATCCGGCAGGCGACCAGGCCGTCGTCGCGGGTGACGTAGTTCTTGGTCGTGGGCCATTCGCGCCAGACGACCGTGGCGGCGTCGTCCAGGTCGACGTCGCCCTTTTCCTTGATGTTGATCGGGAACACCATCGGCCAGTCGGCGTCGGTCTCGACCGCCTCCATGAAGCCGTCGGTGATCAGCAGCGACAGGTTGAACTGGCGCAGCCGGCCGTCCTCGCGCTTGGCGCGGATGAAGTCCTTCACGTCCGGGTGCGACACGTCGAACGTGCCCATCTGCGCGCCGCGGCGGCCACCGGCCGAGGACACGGTGAAGCACATCTTGTCGTAGATATCCATGAAGGACATCGGGCCGGACGTGTACGCACCGGCGCCGGCGACGAACGCGCCACGCGGGCGCAGCGTGCTGAACTCGTAGCCGATGCCGCAGCCGGCCTTGAGCGTCAGGCCGGCCTCGTGGACCTTGTCCAGGATGCCGTCCATCGAATCTTCGATCGTGCCCGACACGGTGCAGTTGATCGTGGACGTGGCCGGCTTGTGCGCCAGCGCGCCGGCGTTGGAGGTGATGCGGCCGGCGGGGATCGCACCGCGGCGCAGCGCCCAGGTGAAGCGCTCCATCCAGTACTGCTGCAGCTCGGCGGTGGGCTCGGCTTCGGACAGGGCCTTGGCGACGCGGCGGTAGGTGGCGTCGATGTCGGCGTCCACGGCCTCGCCGGTCTTGGTCTTCAGGCGGTACTTCTTGTCCCAGATATCCAGGGACGCGGGCTGCAACGCGATCTCCCTGTCCACTGCCTTCTTGACCGCCTCGAGGCGCACCGTGCTCATGCTTGTCCTGTCTCCCGTTGGGGCCCGGTCGGCTGGGGCGCCGGGCCTGGTTGTTCTGTCTTCGTGTTGTGTCGCCCGCCCGCGGCACGCGCGACGCGCATGCCCGCGCCGCGCTGTCGCGTCGCGTGGAATCGGTGTTGTCGTTGCGCCTGTGGCCCTGTCTGCCCCCGTGCCGCGCCACGTCCCCCGTGGCACCTGACGTTCGTGACTGCCATCGCCCGGAACGCCTTCAAACTGTTGGGAAAACCCTTCAGCTTGGGCCGTTTCCGATCCATGGACACAAGATGTTGTGTCCGAGACGAGCGGCCAAACTACGCCCGGGTCGGGGGGCTGTCAACGGTTTTTTCCACGCCGCGCACACCGTGCGCCATGACCACCGGCGGGCGACATCGCGGTGCCGCGCGCGCACGCTGCAACGGGTTTAAGAGGTGCGGACGGCGGCGACCGCGTGCATGCCCCGCCGGGCGGCGGGCCGGTTTCATGGCCGATTTACCCGGCGTGGCCGAAACTGAACGGCCCCGGCCGACCACCCGCCCGCGGGGCGCCCGCTCCAGACCTTCCGACGCCAGCCCTTCCGACGAGAGACCCATGTCCGCATCGAACCTGCCGTCCGCGCCCCGGACCCTGCTCGCCCTGTCGTTGGCCGCCGCGTTCGGGGGCTTTGCCGCCACCGCCGTGCGCGACGCCCTGCACACCCCGGCCAGCGCGTCCCCTGCCGCCATCGCCGCGCCCACCGTGGCGGCCCTGCCCAACGCGGTGGACGGCCAGCCGATGCCGTCGCTGGCACCGATGCTGGCGCGGGTGACGCCGGCGGTGGTCAGCGTGCACACCAAGCAGGTGGTGCAGATCCGCAACCCGTTCGCCAACGACCCGATGTTCCGCCGGCTGTTCCCCAACGTGCCGCAGGAGCGCATCAACGAGTCGCTCGGCTCGGGCGTGGTGGTGGACGCGGCCAACGGCTACGTGCTGACCAACCACCACGTCATCGAAAACGCCGACGAGGTGTCGGTGACGCTCAGCGACGGCCGCACGCTGCCGGCCGAGTTCGTCGGCTCCGACCCCGACACCGACATCGCGGTGATGCGCATCGAGGCCGACAACCTGCAGGCGCTGCCGCTGGCCGACTCCGAAGCGCTGCGCGTGGGCGACTTCGTGGTGGCGGTGGGCAACCCGTTCGGCCTGAGCCAGACGGTGACCAGCGGCATCGTGTCCGCGGTGGGGCGCTCGGGCATCCGCGGGCTGGGCTACCAGGACTTCATCCAGACCGATGCCTCGATCAACCCGGGCAACTCCGGCGGCGCGCTGGTCAACCTGGCCGGGCAGCTGGTCGGCATCAACACCGCCAGCTTCAACCCGCGCGGGTCGATGGCGGGCAACATCGGCCTGAGCTTCGCCATCCCCACCCGCCTGGCGCGCGAGGTGATGACCCAGCTGATCGCCACCGGCGAGGTGCGACGCGGCACGCTGGGGCTGGACACGCAGGCGGTGGACGCGCGTCTGGCACAGGCGCTGGAACTGGGCGAGGCGCGCGGTGCGGTGGTAACGCGCGTATACGAGGGCTCGGCCGCGGCGCAGGCGGGCGTGCAGCGGGGCGATGTGATCGTCTCGGCCAATGGCCAGCGCATCGACGACCCGGCGGCGCTGCGCAACTTCGAAGGCCTGCAGCCGGTGGGCAGCGCCATCGCCCTGGCGGTGCGCCGCGACGGCCGCCCGCTGCAGCTGACCACCACCCTGCGCGAGCAGCCGCGCACCGTGGCGGGTGCGCAGATCGACCCGCGCCTGGCCGGGGCCACCATCGCCGAGCTGCCCGAACGGCTGCGGCAGTCCGGCCGCGTGGCCGGGGTGTGGGTGGAGTCGGTCGCGGAAGGCTCGCGCGCGGCGCGCAGCGGGCTGATGCCCAACGACGTGATCGTCGCCTCCAGCGCGGGGGAGTTCGACGACCTGCCCGGCTTCCGCGCTGGCTTCACACAGGCTCCCGCACAGTTGGTGCTGCGCATCATGCGCGGCAGTCGCCAGGGGGTACTGCAGATGCAGTGATCTCCCACCCGCGGACCTCCCGCGGGGCCGGCCGCCACCCCACCCCCGAATCGCAGGCGATCCGCCCATGTCCCCCACCTCGACCGATGCCGTCAAGAGCAACCTCGGTGAC
>CAMPJI010000009.1 GCA_946886865.1 uncultured Lysobacterales bacterium
CGTGGATCGCGCAGAAGGAAGGCGAGCTCGCCCTGCCGCGCGCGCAGTTCCCGCGGGTGCCGCATTACTGCTCGGGCTGCCCGCACAACACCTCGACCGTGGTGCCGGAAGGCAGCCGTGCCCTTGGTGGCATCGGCTGCCACTACATGGTCACGTGGATGGACCGCTCCACCGACACCTTCACCCACATGGGCGGCGAAGGCGTGACCTGGGCCGGGCAGGCGGCGTTCACCGACACCCCGCACGTGTTCCAGAACCTGGGCGACGGCACCTACTTCCACTCCGGCAGCCTGGCCATCCGCCAGTCGGTCGCGGCCGGCGTCAACATCACCTACAAGATCCTCTACAACGACGCGGTCGCCATGACCGGCGGACAGCCCGTCGACGGCACGCTGAGCGTCCCGCAGATCGCCCACCAGGTGCGAAGCGAAGGCGTGGACACCATCGTGCTGGTGTCCGACGACATCGCGAAATGGAACAAGCGCGAGATCTTCCCGTCGGGCGTGGAGTTCTTCGACCGCAAGGAACTCGACGAGGTGCAGAAGCGCCTTCGCGAGGTGCGCGGCACCAGCGTGCTGATCTTCGACCAGACCTGCGCCACCGAAAAGCGCCGACGCCGCAAGCGCGGCAAGATGGTCGACCCGCAGAAGCGCGTCGTCGTGAACTCGCTGGTGTGCGAAGGGTGCGGCGACTGCGGCAAGAAGTCGTTCTGTGTGTCGGTGCTGCCCAAGGAAACCGAGTTCGGCCGCAAGCGCGACATCGACCAGTCCAACTGCAACAAGGACTACTCCTGCGTCAATGGCTTCTGCCCCAGCTTCGTGACCGTCGAGGGCGGCCGCCTGCGCAAGCAGAAGGGCAGCAACGCCGCCGACCGGCTGGCGAACCTGCCGATGCCCGTGCTGCCGTCGCTCGACCGCCCCTGGAACATCCTGATCACCGGCGTCGGTGGCACCGGCGTGGTCACCATCGGTGCGCTGCTGGGCATGGCCGGCCACCTGGAGGGCCGCGGTTCCAGCGTGCTCGACCAGACCGGCCTGGCGCAGAAGGGCGGCGCGGTCACCACGCACATCCGCATCGCCAGGACGCCCGCCGACATCCACGCCGTGCGCATCGCCGCCGGCGAGGCCGACTTGGTGCTGGGCTGCGACATGGTCGTGGTCAACGACTACTGGGCGCTGTCGAAGGTCCGCGCGGGGCGCTCCAACGTCGTGCTCAACAGTTACGAGGCGATGCCCGGCACGTTCACCACGCGCCCGGACATGGAGTTCCCGGCGACCGACATCATCGATGCCGTGCGCAAGGCGCTGGGCGAGAGCGCGAAGGACGGCCTGCATGTGGTCGATGCCACGCAGCTGGCCACCGCGCTGATGGGCGATGCGATCGCCACCAACCTGTTCATCCTCGGCTACGCGTGGCAGCAGGGCCTGGTGCCGCTGTCGCTGGACGCGATCATGCGCGCGGTCGAGCTCAACGGCGCCGCCGTGGAGATGAACAAGACCGCGTTCGCCTGGGGCCGCCTGGCGGTGGTCGACATGCCGGCCGTGATGCAGTCCGCCGGGCTGGTGCGCAATGCGCAGACCGCTGCCGAAGCCACGCCGCACGCCTTGCCGATGCTGCCGGCCGGTGAGTGGGAGGGCCACGAGTGGGGCGCCAACGCCGCGCCCGCGCCGTTGCGCAACGAGGACGAGCTGCGCCACGTCCCCGCGCACGCGGCCGGCGACAACGTCGCGTTCCTGCCGCTGGACGACGCGCGCCTTTCGCGTTCGCTGGACGAACTGATCGCGCGCCGCGTGGCGTTCCTCACCGACTACCAGGACGCGAAGTACGCCAAGCGCTACGCCGACTTCGTCGCGCGCGTGCGCAACGCCGAGGCCGAGCGCGCACCGGGCAGCACCGATCTGACCGAGGCCGTCGCGCGCTACGCGTTCAAGCTGATGGCCTACAAGGACGAGTACGAGGTCGCGCGGCTGTACACCAGCGGCGAGTTCCAGCGCCGCATCGCGCAGCAGTTCGAAGGCGACTACACGCTGAAGTTCCACCTGGCGCCGCCGATCATGGCGAAGAAGGACGACCAGGGCCGGCTCATCAAGCGCGAGTTCGGGCCGTGGATGCTGAAGGCCTTCGGCGTGCTGGCGAAGTTCAAGGGTCTGCGCGGCACCGCGCTGGACATCTTCGGCCGCACCGAGGAGCGCCGCATGGAGCGGCGCCTGATCGAGGAATACTTCACCACCGTCGACGGCCTGCTGGGCACGCTGGACCGCGGCAACGTGGACCTGGCGGCGGAGATCGCCTCGATCCCCGAGCACATCCGCGGCTACGGACACGTCAAGGAAGACCACCTGCACACCGCCAAGGCCCGCGAGGCCGAGCTGCTGGCGCAGTGGAACAACCCGCTGCGGGTGGTGCAGGTGGCCTGACCGCTCGCGGTATTGCCGCCCACGAAAAAGCCCCGCGCATGCGGGGCTTTTTTTGCATTGCCGGCATCCCTCCATCCCGAAAACCGCCTCCCTGTAGGAGCGGCTTCAGCCGCGATCGCAACCCTCCAGACGCTTGCGATATGCGGTTCCGTTGTAGGAGCGACGTAAGTCGCGGTCACAGATCCCCGGAGTTGAGCGGTCGCGACTTACGTCGCTCCTACTAAGGCCCTCGCGACAATTCCGGCGGGGCGACGTGGCAGTCCGGTTTCGGGCTTCGCGGCTGAAGCCGCTCCTACAGAGGCGGGAAACGGTGCCGGACGGAAGACATCCGACCGGCGCCCAAGACACATACGCCTTCCGATCAACGCACCCGGAACAACCCGCTGCCCTCAGGCGCATTCGCGTTGTAGTCGGGGATCTGGTCGTACGGCGAGTTCACCATGTCGATGTACGGCGAGGTGAACGCCTCGCGCACACCCGCGCGGGCCCGCTCCCATTCCAGGCGCGAGCCGCCGCTGTAGCGCTGCCAGTCCTGCGCCAGTTCCTGCTCGAGCGCATCGTCCCAGTCGCGCTCCGCGTACCGCGTCTTGGCCAGCACGCCGTAGCGGTAGGCCGGGCGGTAGTCGTCGTAGGTCTCGTCGTGGGCCGTGTAGTCCGCCTGCTGGAAGCGCTCCTGGAAGTGCTGGTCCGCGGCGGCGTAGGTGTTGTGGGTGAGATCGGCGCGGCCCCACGAGTCCCGCACCGCGGGCTTGGCCTGGTCCCAGTCCAGGCGCGACTGGCCGCGGGCCTGTTCCCACTTGCTGCGCAGCTCGCTCTCGGACTGTTCGAAGCCGCGGCTGCCGTACTGCTCGCGCGCCTGCAGGCCGAAGCCGTAGGCGGCTGAATAGTCGCGGTCGTAATCGAAGGTGGTGGTGTCGGTGTACGGGCGGTCGGCATGCGCGTGGCGCCAGTACTCGACCTCACCGGTCGGGTCGATGCGTTCGGCGACGCTCTTGCCAGCGGCCGCTCCGGCGATCACGCCGACACCGGCACCCACCAGGGTGCCGATCGGGCCGAACACGGTGCCTGCCAGCGCGCCCGCCGCGGCACCCCCGGCGGCGCTGCCGACGCCTACGCCCAGCGGGTGCGAGCCGGCCTCGCCGGTGACGGGGTCGCGGTTGAGGTCGCGGTGCGCGGTGTCTTTGTTCGAGGTCATCGCAGTGCTCCTGAGGGGGACGCCGGGCATGCCGGCCGGGGGAGGGTTCACCCTCGCGCAGCGGCGGTTAACCGCACGTCGCCGCGAAGTGATCGCGTGATGACGGCACGCCCTTCCAGTGAATGGTTCATCGCCCACCGCCATCGCCGGACGTGCGGCGCGGCACCCGTCGGGTCAGCCCATTCGCCGCCATACCAGGCCGCGGTTGTTCGAGGGCATGGCCACATCCTCGAGACGCTGCAGGCCGATCCCGCGTGCCAATGCGTCGACCGCCTCGAAATCGCGGATGCCCGATCGCGGGTCGCGCGCCTTCAGCCAGCCGTCGAAATCGCGGTTGCTGTCGCTGGTGTAGGCGCCCGCATAGTTGAACGGCCCGTAGACCACCAGCACGGCGTCCGCCGCCAGCGTGCCGTCCAGTCCGGCAAAGAACGCTTCCACTTCGGGCCAGCCCATGATGTGCAGCGTGTTGGCGCTGAAGGCGGCATCGAACCTTGCGCCGTTCACAGGCACGGGCCACGGACCCGTCGCCACGTCCAGCTCGACCGGCGCCGGCGTGTTGGGCAATGCCGCACGCGCCAGCCACGCGCGGATGCCCGGCAGGGATCCGGCGCGGTCGCTGCACTGCCACTGCAGCCACGGCATCGCGGCGGCAAAGTGCACCGCGTGCTGGCCCGTGCCGCTGCCGATCTCCAGCACCTGGCGGCGGCCGGCGAAGTGGCGCTGCAGCACTTCGAGGATGGGCTCGCGGTTGCGTTCGCAGGACGGGGCGTTGGGGAGGGCGTCGGGCATGGGCGCTTTGAATCGTTGGAGTGGAGCGTAGTGGGAGTGAAGGCATAGAGCCCCACCCCCTGGGACTGCAGCCTGGGAGGGGGTGCTTTGAGACAACGTCGCAGCCAAAGCACCCCTCCCCAATCCTCCCCTGCAAGCAGGGGAGGGCGCGCATACGACGCGACCGGGAGAATGCACCGTCACTGCTTGAGCGTGTCGAGCACCAGAGACAGATCCCCTTCGACACGTCGGATGATGCCGCCGTTGGACGGCGGACGATACTGGCCCTCGCCGCCGTTCCTGCCCCATTGCCAGAGCCTTATGCACCACTTCGACTTGACCCCTTCGCTGATCCTGCCGGTTGCCCGCGCCGACTGGCCACCGCCGGCGGTGCCCGTCACGATCGACGGCATCACCCTTCAGCCCAAGTCCGAACTGCACGTCACCCTGGTCGGCACCGCGCTGGGCGAGGAATTGCGGCGTTCGGTCGCTCGGCCACGGCTGCACGACACTGTGGCCCGCGCCTTGGCGATACACGATACGCACCCGCTGCGGACCGGCGTCCTGCATCTGCTGCGCAAGCCCTTCGACCAGGACGGCCACCGCGGCGTGGCGCACTCGGTCATCGAGCACGTGCACCTGCCGGCGATGGCGCCGCTGCATGCGGCGCTCGGCCGCCTGCTCGGCCGCCAGCTGCCGGTACCGCCACCGCACGTGACGCTGTACACGGCCGGCGATGACCGCGGCATCGGAATCTCAAGCCCGCGTCGGCTCCGAGCGCTGGCCGTCCGCCGCGTCGACCCGGACGAACTGGGCGCCTGAGGCCGGCAGTCTCATCCGGTGCGACGCCCACCGGGCCCACTGCCCGCCTTCGGCGGGACGGGTGGACACGCAACATGGGGCACGCACTGGCACGACGGGTGGATGACGAGCAGCAGGCCTTGGCCCTGCCCGGCGATGGCCGGCGGGCGGGCGACGGCGGCGCGCTGACGCAGGCGCTGGAGCGCCGCTACGCCGACCGCATCACCGGCAGCTTCACCCTCCCCGGCCGCGAGGGCCGCTACGCGCCCATCCCGGCCGACGTGCCCGACGCGCTGGCCTCGGCGCTGCGGGCGCGCGGCATCGACCGCCTCTACGCGCACCAGGCCGAGGCGTGGGACGCGACGCAACGCGGCGAGCACGTCGCCATCGTCACGCCCACCGCCTCGGGCAAGTCGCTGTGCTACACGCTCCCCGTCGCCGCGTCGGTGATGAATGCGCGAAGCACCGGAGGCGCCGCCAAGGCGCTGTACCTGTTCCCGACCAAGGCGCTGGCGCAGGACCAGGTCGCGGAACTGCTGGAACTCAACCGCGCCGGCGACCTCGGCCTGAAGGCCTTCACCTTCGACGGCGACACGCCCGGCGATGCGCGCCAGGCGATCCGGCTGCACGGCGACATCGTCGTGTCCAACCCGGACATGCTCCACCAGGCGATCCTGCCGCACCACACCAAGTGGGCGCAGTTCTTCGAGAACCTGCGGTTCGTGGTGATCGACGAGGTGCACACCTACCGCGGCGTGTTCGGCAGCCACGTCGCCAACGTGCTGCGCCGGCTCAAGCGCATCTGCGCGTTCTACGGCGTGCGCCCGCAGTTCATCCTGTGCTCGGCGACGATCGGCAACCCGGCCGAACACGCACGCGCACTGATCGAGGACCGCGTGCACGCGATCACCGAATCCGGCGCGCCCACCGGCGACAAGCACGTGCTGCTGTGGAACCCGCCGGTGGTGAACCCCGACCTCGGCCTGCGCGCCTCGGCGCGCTCGCAGAGCAACCGCATCGCCCGCATCGCCATCAAGTCCGGGCTCAAGACGCTGGTGTTCGCGCAGACCCGGCTCATGGTCGAGGTGCTGACCAAGTACCTCAAGGACATCTTCGACAACGACCCGCGCAAGCCCGCCCGCATCCGTGCCTACCGCGGCGGCTACCTGCCGACCGAGCGGCGCGAGGTCGAGCGCTCGATGCGCGCCGGCAATGTCGACGGCATCGTCAGCACCTCGGCGCTGGAGCTCGGCGTGGACATCGGCGCGCTGGATGTCGTCGTGCTCAACGGCTACCCGGGCACGGTAGCGGCCACGTGGCAGCGCTTCGGCCGCGCCGGGCGGCGGCAGCAGCCCAGCCTGGGGGTGATGGTCGCCAGCAGCCAGCCGCTGGACCAGTACGTGGTGCGGCACCCGGACTTCTTCGCCGATGCCTCGCCCGAGCACGCGCGCATCGCCCCCGACCAGCCGCTGGTGCTGTTCGACCACATCCGCTGCGCCGCCTTCGAGCTGCCGTTCACCACCCGCGAGATGTTCGGCCCCATCGACCCGTCGGTGTACCTGGAGGCGCTGGCCGAGACCGAGGTCGTGCACCGCGAGGGCGAACGCTGGGAATGGATCGCCGACAGCTATCCCGCCAACGCGGTGTCGCTGCGGTCCGTCGCCGACGGCAACTTCGTGGTGGTGGACCGCAGCGACGGACGCCAGACGATCATCGCCGAGGTCGACTACTCCGCCGCCGCCCTCACCCTGTACGAAGGCGCGATCCACATGGTGCAGTCCACCCCGTACCAGGTGGAGCGGTTGGACTGGGAGGGCCGCAAGGCGTTCGTGACGCGCACGTTCGTCGACTACTACACCGACTCGATCGACTACACGAAGCTCAAAGTGCTGGAGCGCTTCGACGGCTGCGCGGCCGGCCAGGGCGATGCGCAGCACGGCGAGGTGCACGTGGTCCGGCGCGTGGCCGGGTACAAGAAGATCCGCTACTACACGCACGAGAACATCGGCTACGGCCCGGTCACCCTGCCCGACCAGGAGCTGCACACCACCGCGGCCTGGTGGCAGCTGCCGCAGGCCACGCTGCTGGCGTGGTTCGCCTCGCGCCAGGACGCGCTGGACGGGTTCCTCGGTGCGGCGCATGCGCTGCACGTGGTGGCGACGGTGGCGGTGATGGCCGATGCCCGCGACCTGCAGAAGGCGGTGGGCAACGGCGACGGCGCGTGGTTCGCCACCGCCGACGCCAAGGGCCGCGGCCAGTTGCGCGGCGTGGAGAACGGCCACGCGATGGTGCCCGGCGGCGTCGACGGCGACGCGCTGGAGGCGTGTCGGCAGTTCATGCCGACGGTGTACCTGTACGACAACTTTCCCGGTGGCGTCGGCCTGAGCGAGCCGCTGTGGACGCGGCAGGAGGAACTCGTCCAGCGCGCGCACGCGCTGGTCGAGCGTTGCGACTGCCGCGCCGGCTGCCCGGCGTGCGTCGGTCCGGTGCTGGCGGTGGACGAAGGCCGCGAAGACGCCACGCCCAAGTCGCTGGCGCTGCGCGTGCTGGGGTTGCTGGGGGATGCCGCAGCATGACCCTGCATCGCGACAGTCCATGCAGGAGCGGCTTCAGCCGCGATCGGGAACCGTTGGCCCGGTCATGCATGTGTTCGCGGCTGAAGCCGCTCCTACAACAGCGGGAATTTGAAAGCGGGTGCGATGGTGCTTCATTTCCTTGTAGGAGCGACGTAAGTCGCGACCGACGTGCGGTTCCGGCTGGTTCGAGTATCGCGACCCACGTCGCTCCTACAGCGACGGGTCTGTCCGGGAGCCACGCATGAGCGTCACCCTGGAAAAACTGCGCGCGCTGAAACGGCAGGCCGGGATCGGGTCGCCGGCGGCGCCTGCGTCGCAGCGGCCGTCGCACGCGGGCCCGGCCGCTTCGATACCGTCGGTCCACACGCCAGCCGCCAACGACGGCGCAGCCACGACGTCCATCGACACGCTGCGCCGCCTGCTCGGCGTACGCGAACGCAAGCCGTTCGTAACAATCCCGCGCGGTCCGGTCGACCGCACGCTGCCGGGCGAGGAGATCGCCCCCGGCCTGCGCCTGATCGAAGCGCACCTGCCGCTGCCGGCGCCGCCCGCGCACCTGCCGCTGGCGTTCGCCAAGCGCGAGGGCGAACACGTCGACCCGCGCGCGCTGCTGTTCTTCGACACCGAAACCACCGGCCTGGCCGGCGGCACCGGCACGCGCGCGTTCCAGATCGGCGCGGCCGACTGGCACGTCCATCCTGAACACGGCGACGGGCTGCGCGTGCGCCAGTTGCTGATTACCACCTTGGCTGCGGAGTCGGCGATGCTGCGCGAGTTCGCGACGTGGCTGTCGCCGGGCACGGTGCTGTCGAGCTACAACGGCCGCTGCTACGACGCGCCGCTGCTGAAGACGCGCTACCGGCTGGCGCGGCTGCCATGCCCGATCGCGCCGCTGGACCACGTCGACCTGCTGTTCCCGACGCGCCGGCGCTACCGCGGCACCTGGGAGAACTGCCGGCTGGCGACGGTCGAACGGGAACTGCTGCGCATCGTGCGCGAGGACGACCTGCCCGGATCGCAGGCGCCGGCCGCCTGGCTGTCGTACCTGCGCGGCGGTGCGTCGACGTTGCTGCGGCGCGTGTGCGCGCACAACCACCAGGACGTGGTGACCTTGGCGAGGTTGATGCAGCGGCTGGTGGAGGCGCACGACGCGGACGCGAGCGCCACGGGTTGACGCGACGGCAACGCGACGGCGCGCACACTCCGCTCCGTCGCAGTGCTGGAACCCCGATGTCCGCTTCGCCCCCGAACCTGTCGCTGATGTCGCTGGCCCTGCTGCTGGCGACCGCATCCACGGCGTGCGCGCCAGACTCCGTGACCGATGCGGCCACCGCCACGCGCGTCACCGCGCCCACCGTGGACAGCGCCGGGGCCGTCGACACGGTCGCGGGGCCGCAACGCGCGGCCACCGACACCGACGCAGGTGGACACCGCTGTGATCTGGCGCGCGTCGATGCGCTCGCCGGACACGAGGCGACGCCGTCCAACCTCGACCTGGCGCGCGAACTGAGCGGCGCCGACCGCGTGCGCGTCATGGGGCCCGACGATCCGGTGACGGCGGATTACAGCCCATCGAGGCTCAACCTGGATGTCGACGACGACAACGTGATCCTGCGTGCCGCCTGTGGTTGAACGCGACGGTTTTCCGTCTTCATGTGCCCCACACGCGGGCGCCGGCAGGCTGCCGCGGTCCTGGATCCCACCCCAACTGCCCGGAGCGTTGCCATGACCCGCAGTGCCTTCTCCCTGCCTGCCCTGCCCGCCATCGTGCTCGCCCTGTCCGTCGGCGCGTGCGCCACCATGGCACCGCCGCCGCCGGCCAACCCCGCGGCCGGCCCCTGCAATGCCGAGGGCGCGCGCTGGGCGATCGGGCAGGCCGTCAACGACGACGTGGTCAACCGCATCCTGCGCGACACCGGCAGCCGCGACGCGCGCGTGCTGGGCCCCGGTGATGCCGCGACCATGGACTACCGCCCCGACCGCATCAACGTCGACGTCAACGACCGCGGCGCGATCACCGGCCTGCGCTGCGGTTGACCTCCACCGGCACGGCTGCATACGGCCGCGCCCCCGACCGGATCCACGCCATGCGCCCTGCCCTTGCACGAGCCCTCTTGATTCCCGTGCTGTTGATGGCCGTGGCGTCCTGCGCCGACGGCCCGGATGAGTCGAACCGGCAGGAGACCGCCATGGCGAACGACGACGGCACGCCGGACGATCCGGCCCGCACCGGGGGCGAGGCCGCCGCCGACCACGGCGATGCGACACCGCCCGCGTCGCGCGATCGCGGCGCGTCCGCACCCGCGCCTGCCGAGATGCCCACCGACCCGGCCGAACCCGACCGAGCCGGCGCACCGTCCATGTCAGACCCGCTTCCCCCGACCCGCCGCACCTGCAATGCCGACGCGGCCGCCGGCCATGTCGGTCGCGAGGCGACACCGGACGTGGTCTCCGCCGCGCAGCGCGACGCCGGCGCCAGCGCCGCACGGGTACTCAAGCCGGGCCAGATGGTCACGATGGAGTACATCGAGGGCCGGTTGAACATCGACGTGGACGCCAACAACGTCATCACCGGGATTCGCTGCGGCTGACGGCAGCCGCCGGCCTCTCGAAGCCGGCCGTTCTTTGTAGGAGCGGCTTCAGCCGCGAACCCGAACCGGTTTCCGCCGCGCGGTGTGATCGCGGCTGAAGCCGCTCCTACAGACGGCCGCTCCTACAGACGCTGGTCACGCTCCGTCCTTGGAGCGGACCGCCACCTGCTCCCACTGAGGCCGAACGCCACATCCACCTCTGCACGCAGCGCTAGACTCCCCGCGTTGCCGCCACCGGACGTCGCCGTGCGCCGCACCTGGTTCATCATCGCGATCGCGCTGCTCGCCGGCCTGTGGTTCTGGCGGCAGCCGGCGCCCATGCAGCCACCGGTCGAGCAGGTCACCACCGTCCACGGTGGCGACGCCCTGCCCTCGGGCGACACCCGCACGAAACCCCTGCCGGCCTGGCTTCCGGCCGAAGCCGGACCGGTGCTGGATGCCATCGAACGCGGCGGTCCCTATGCCTACCCGCAGGACGGCGGCACCTTCCAGAACCGCGAGCGCCTGCTGCCGCAACGGCCCCGCGGCTACTACCGCGAGTTCACCGTCGACACGCCGGGTTCGCGCGACCGCGGCGCGCGCCGCATCGTGACCGGCGGTGATCCGCCGGTGGCGTACTGGTACACGGCGGACCACTACCGCAGCTTCCGCCGCTTCGACCCGGGGGTGGCGCCATGAATCCCGTCGACCTGGGCGCGCTGCTGGCCGACCCGTCGCAGGCCGGCACCTACTTCGTCGATGCGCGCGATCGCGACGCGCTGGCGCACGCGGCGTCGGTCCTGGAGTTCGCCGTCGTGCCGGTCGACCTGCAAGGCTGCAACGGCAAGGACGGCGCCATCGCCCGGATCGCCAGCGCACTTCGCTTCCCTGACTGGTTCGGGGGCAACTGGGATGCGCTGGCCGACAGCCTCGGCGACCTGTCATGGTGCCCGGCACCGGGGCACATGCTGCTGTTCGTCCATGCCGATGCGTGGCGCGAGGCGAACGCCGACGACGCGCAGACGCTGGTGTCGGTGCTGGACGACGCGGCCGCCGCATGGCGCGCGCGTCGGCATCCGTTCTGGGCGCTGTGGCCGGTGCCGGCCGGCACGCTGGCGCAGTTCGAGCCCTGAGGTCGGCGTCAGACGCGGTCGTCGAGCCCCTTCACTCCGGCCTTCTTGGCGCAGTGCGCGCAGCAGTAGTAGGTGCCGTCATGTTCACTGCCGTGGCCGATGATCCGGCAGCCGCAGTGCGCGCAGCTGGGCGCCATCGCGTGGATGGCGCACTCGAAGGAATCGAAGGTGCCGCTCCGCTCCGGGGTGGTGACGGTAAACGCCTTGTCGTAGTCGTTGCCGCAGACGTCGCAACGGGCCATGTCGGTGCTCCTGCTTCGTGTGGGGCTGCGAGTGTCGACCCGCATCCGGACACGCGTCGTGAAAGGCCGCGGGTCGCGTGGCCCCGCGTCAGCGCGGCGCGCGGCGGCGCGAACCCGCATTGCGCCGCGCCTCGCGGCGCGCACGCTTGAGGAATTTCAGCGTGGCCGCTTCCCACTGCCGCGCGCCGCGCGCGCCGTTGGCGGCCCGGGCCAGCGAGCCGTCGCGCCAGCCGGCCAGCACCGACGGATCGACATAGGCCTTGCGGCAGACCGCGGGCGTGTTGCCCAGCACGTGGGCCACGTCGCTGATCACCGCTTTCTCGACGGCGCGCAAGGCGGTTTCGCTGGGCGCGTCGCCACGGACGGGTTCGGGCAGTGGCGTGCCGGCGAAGCGCTGGAACGCGGCCAGCGTGCCGCCCCAGGTACGGAAATCCTTGGCGGTGAAGTCGTCCCCCATCGCGTCGCGCAGGTAGTCGTTGACGTCGCCGGAGCCCACCGGCTGTAGCGTGCCGTCGTCGTCGCGGTACTGGAACAGCGCCTGCCCGGGCAGCTGCTGGATCTTGCGGATCGCGCCCGCCAGGCGGACGTCGTCCAGCTCGATGTCGTGCTCCAGCCCGCCCTTGCCGCGGAACTTCAGGCGCGCGCGTCCGCCGCGCAGGAACGCGATATGGCGGTTGCGCAGCGTCGTCAGCCCGAAGGACTTGTTGCTGCGCGCGTAGGTGTCGTTGCCAACGCGGATCAGCGTCGCCGCCATCACGCCCACCGCGATCGCGAGCACCTTGTCGCGCGGGTACCCGGCCAGCGCCAAGTCGCGCTTGAGCCGCCGGCGCAGGCGCGGCAGGGCGTCGCCAAAGGCGATGATCCGGTCGAACTTGCCCTCGCCGCGCACGCGCTGCCACTCCGGGTGGTAGCGGTACTGCTTACGGCGCCGCGCATCGCGCCCCGTCGCCTGCAGGTGCCCCTTGGGGTGCAGGCAGATCCACACGTCGGTGTAGGCCGGTGGCACTGCCAGCGCGCGGATGCGTTGCAGCTCGTCGGCGTCGCGCACGGCCTGGCCGGCCGGGTCGCGATAGCTGAAGCCCTTGCCCGACCGCTGGCGCACGTAGCCGGGGTCCAGGTCGCTGACATACCGGAGCCCCGCGGCACGGGCATGGGCGATCGCCGCGTCGTTGCCGGCGGCGATGGGCGTGGGGGGCTTGGCGGGTGGGCGGCGGCTGGGCATCGCGCGAGGATCGGGATGCGGCCGTCAAGGTGGAGTGGAGTGGGACGGTGCTGCACGCGCGGACGCGTTGGCCCGATCCCGACTTCCCGGCGAACGCCAAGACCCGTCCGGACGTTCGTCGGCGCCCTGCCCCGCCCCGGCCATCCGTGCATGCATCACTGCACGGTTGAAGCCGAACGCTAGGTCACAGCCTGAAGGTGGAACCCGACGTTCGCGGGATGACGGCAGGGGTGTGACGCCGATAGCCAGTCAGCGCGCGCCAGCCCGGGCCGAGCGACGCAGCGCCGGCCACGCGCAATCGCGACCGCCCGCACCTCAGCCCGACAGGTGCTCGATCGCCGCGACGCTGCCGAGGCGGTCGCTCAGGCGCTTGAGCAGGGCCAGGCGGTTGTTGCGGACCGCGGCGTCATCGGCATTCACCATGACGTCGTCGAAGAAGCGGTCGACCTGCGGGCGCAGGCGCGCCAGCCGGCCGAGCACGGCCACGTAGTCACGCGCGTCCAGCAGCGGGTCGGTGTCGGCGACGGCCGCGTCGACCGCCTGGGCCAGTTCGCGCTCGGCCTCCAGTGCGAACAGCGAGGGATCGACGGCGGACGGCACGGCACCGTCGACCTTCTTGAGGATGTTGCCGATGCGTTTGTTGGCCGCGGCCAGCGCATCGGCCTCCGGCAGCCGCGCGAACTCGGCGATCGCCTGCAGGCGCTGGTCGAAGTCCGGCAGCGACTCGTGCGGGACGCCCTCCACGGCCGCGAACTGCTGCGGCGGCACGTCGCGCTCGGCGTAGTACGCGCGCAGGCGGTCGTAGACGAACCCGGTGACATCGAAGCTGCCGATGTCGGCGGCGCGCGTCGGCTGCAATGCCATGGCCTGCTCGACCAGGGCGTGCAGCAGCAGGTCGTGGCCGCCTTCCAGCAACGTCCGCGCCAACCCCAGCGCATTGCGCCGCAGCGCGAACGGGTCCTTGTTGCCGGTCGGCTTCAGGCCGGCGGCGAACCCGCCGGCCAGCGTGTCCAGGCGCTCGGCGATCGCCAGCACCTGGCCGAGTTTGGACGGTGCGATGGCATCGCCGGCGAAGCGCGGCATGTAGGCCTGGTCGATGGCATCGGCCACGGCGGTGCGGTGCTCCAGCGGAAGCTCCGACAGGGCCGCGTCCTGCATCACGTAATGGCGGCCGGCGATGCCCTGCAGTTCGGGGAACTCGCCGACCAGGCGCGACTGCAGGTCGGCCTTGGACAGCTGCGCTGCGCGGCGCGCCAGCGCGGGATCAACGCCGACCTGCGGCGCGATCACCTCGGCCAGCGCCGCCACGCGCGCGACCTTGTCGGCCACGCTGCCCAGCGCCTTCTGGTAGGTGACGGTGGCCAGGCCCTCGTTCATCGACGCCAGGCCCTGCTTCATGTCCTCGACGAAGAAGAACTTCGCATCGCTGAAGCGCGGGCGGATCACGCGCTCGTAGCCCTTGCGGACCTCGGCTTCGTTCTTCGACTCGATGTTGGCGATGCCGACGAAGTGCTCGCTCAGGCGCCCCTCGGCGTCCAGCACCGGGAAGAACTTCTGGTTGGTCTCCATCGTCGCGATGAGCGCTTCCTGCGGCACGGCGAGGAATTCGCGCTCGAAGCTGCAGGCCACGGCCTTGGGCCACTCCACCAGGCCGTTCACCTCTTCCAGGATGCCGTCGTCGATGCGTGCCGTGCCGCCGGCGCCGCGCGCGGCAGCGTCGACCTCGTCACGGATGCGCGCGCGGCGCTCGTCGGGATCGACCAGCACCTTCGCGCCGCGCAGGGCATCGGCGTAGTCGTCGGCGCCGCCGATCCACACCGGCTTGTCGTGCATGAAGCGGTGGCCGCGGCTCATGCGGTCACTGCGCGCGCCCAGCACCTCGGCATCGACGATCTCGCCGCCCAGCATGAGCACCAGCCAGTGCACCGGCCGCGCGAAGCCGTGCGCGTGCGCGCCCCAGCGCATCGGCTTGGGGATGGGCATGGCGGCGATGGCCTCGCGCACGATGTCGCCCAGCAGCTCGGCCGTGCGTGCGCCCGGCGTCACCGCGCGGTGGACGAAGCGCTCGCCCTTGGCGTCGGTGGTCTTCTCCAGCGTGCTCCACTCGACCCCCGCCTTCGCGGCGAAGCCCTGCAGCGCGCGCGTGGGCTGACCGTCGGTATCCAGCGCGATGTTGAGGTACGGGCCCAGCACTTCCGAGCGCTGCTCGGGCTGCTCGACCGCCACCGCCGGCAACACCACCGCCAGCCGGCGCGGCGAATACAGCGGCTTGGCCGCGCCGCGCTCGAAGGCGATGCCGCGCTTGGCCAGTCCGTCGATCACGCCATCGAAGAACGCCTGCGCCAGGCCCGGCAGCGCCTTGACCGGCAGTTCCTCGGTGCCCAGTTCGACGAGCAGGGGCAGCATGGGCAGGGGTTGGGTGTCGGTCATGGCGTCGTCTTGTTGTGACTTCTGTTTTTTCCTTCTCCGGTTGGGAGAAGGTGCCCGGAGGGCGGATGAGGGTGCGGCGGAGTTGCGGTACTGATTCGGCGGTGGAGTCCGTCAGCTGATGGATGGCGGTCAACAGGTCGGCAGCGGAGCTTCGCCGGGCCCTCACCCCGGCCCTCTCCCAGGGGGAGAGGGGGCAAAGCGCATGGCTAGGCGGCCTGCGGTGGCTGCTTCAGCCCCGGAAACCCCAGCTTCTCGCGTTGCGCGAAATACGCCTCCGCCACGCCCTGCGCGATCCTGCGGACCCGCAGGATGTAGCGCTGGCGCTCGGTGACGGAGATCGCGCGGCGCGCGTCGAGCATGTTGAAGCTGTGGCTGGCCTTGCACACCTGCTCGTAGGCCGGCAGCGGCAGGCCGAGTTCGGTGAGCCTGGCGGCCTCGGCCTCGTACGCGTCGAAGCGGTGGAAGAGCTCGGCGACGTCGGCGTGCTCGAAGTTGTACGTGCTCTGCTCGACCTCGTTCTGGTGGTAGACGTCGCGGTAGGTCACCGGCGATCCGTCGGGGCCGTGGGTCCACACCAGGTCGAACACGTTGTCGACGTTCTGCAGGTACATGCACAGCCGCTCGAGGCCGTAGGTGATCTCGCCCAGCACCGGCTTGCACTCGATGCCGCCGGCCTGCTGGAAGTAGGTGAACTGCGTCACCTCCATGCCGTTGAGCCAGACCTCCCAGCCCAGGCCCCAGGCGCCCAGCGTCGGCGATTCCCAGTTGTCCTCGACCAGGCGCAGGTCGTGCACCAGCGGATCCACGCCCAGCGCTTTGAGCGAGTCGAAGTACAGCTCGACGATGTTGTCGGGCGACGGCTTCATCGCCACCTGGTACTGGTAGTAGCGCTGCAGGCGGTTGGGGTTGTCGCCGTAGCGGCCGTCGGTGGGGCGGCGGCAGGGCTGCACGTAGGCGGCATTCCACGGCTCCGGGCCGAGCGCACGCAGGAAGGTGGCCGGGTGGAACGTGCCGGCGCCGACCTCCAGGTCGAGCGGCTGGATCAGCACGCAGCCCTGCTCCGCCCAGTAGGCGTTCAGGCGCTGGATCAGCTGCTGGAATGTGACCGCGTCGCTCATGGCGGGAAGGGCCGTGCGTAAGGGCGCGCTAGTATAGCGAGCGCCCTCACGGCGTCCGACCGCGCGCGGCGGGCACCGCCGTATCGAACCCCTTTTCCGCGATGCGCACCCGCAGGAGCGATGGCTTGAACGAGCCGCGACACGTGCCCGGCGAGACCGCCCCGCCGGTGCCGACCCGCCTCCCGCCCGGCCGCCTGTCGCTGGCGCGGGTGGCCACGGTGCTGGCCGAAGACGGCCTGATCGCCGCTGGCGATGCCGAGCGCGTGCACGGGACCGCCGCCGCCCGCCACCCCGGCGACGTGCACCCGCTGGTGCTGCTGGCCAACCTCAAACTGGACTCGCGCCGGCACCCGGGCACCGAGCTCAGCCTGGAGCGGCTGACCGAATGGCTGGCGCACGAGACCGGCCACCGCTACCTGCGCATCGACCCCACCCGCGTGGACGTCGCCGCCGCCACGGCGGTGGTCTCGCATGCCTACGCGCGCCGGCACCGCATCCTCCCCCTGGCGGTCAGCCACGAACGCGTGCTGGTCGCCACCAGCGAGCCCACCGACCTGGCGTGGTGGGACGACCTGCAGCACCTGACGCGGCGCCCGGTCGAGCTGGCGGTGGTCAACCCGCTGGACCTGCACCGCTACACGATGGAGTTCTTCGGCGTGACGCGGTCCGTGCGCGGCGCGCGCGAAACCCGCGACACCACCGGCATGCCCAACTTCGAACAGCTCATCGAGCTGGGGCGGGTCGGCGAGGTCGGCGCCGACGACCACCACGTGGTGCACATCGTCGACTGGCTGCTGCAGTACGCCTACGAGCAGCGCGCCTCCGACATCCACCTGGAGCCGCGCCGCGACATGGGGCGCATGCGCTTCCGCATCGATGGCGTGATGCACAAGGTGTTCGAGCTGCCACCCGCGGTGATGACCGCGGTGGTCAGCCGCATCAAGGTCTTGAGCCGCATGGACCTGGCCGAGCGCCGGCGCCCGCAGGACGGCCGCATCAAGACGCGCTCGCCTGGCGGGCGCGAGGTCGAGATGCGCGTGTCGACGATGCCCACCGCGTTCGGCGAGAAGTGCGTGATGCGCATCTTCGACCCGGACACCGCGATCAAGGACATCGGCCAGTTGGGTTTCAGCGCCGACGAGGCCGCCGGCTGGAACGCGCTGGTCGAGCGCCCGCACGGCATCGTGCTGGTGACCGGACCGACCGGCTCGGGCAAGACGACCACGCTGTACTCGACCCTCAAGCGGCTGGCCACGCCGGACGTGAACGTCTGCAGCGTCGAGGACCCGATCGAGATGGTCGCGCCGGAGTTCAACCAGATGCAGGTGCAGCCGGGCATCGATCTGGACTTCGCCTCTGGGGTGCGCACCCTGCTGCGGCAGGACCCGGACATCATCATGATCGGCGAGATTCGCGACCTGGAGACCGCGCAGATGGCGGTGCAGGCCGCGCTCACCGGTCACTTGGTCCTGTCGACCCTGCACACCAACGATGCCGCCTCGGCGATCACCCGCCTACTGGACCTGGGCGTGCCGCACTACCTGGTCGCCTCCACGCTCAACGGCGTGCTGGCGCAGCGGCTGGTGCGCACGCTGTGCCCGCACTGCAAACGGCCGGCGAGGCTGGACGCCGAGGACTGGCGCAGCTTGCTGGGCGACGCGCCGCCGCCCGCGGTCCAGCACCCGCATGCCGCGGTCGGCTGCCTGGAGTGCCGGCGCACCGGCTACCTGGGCCGGGTCGGCCTGTACGAGCTGCTGACCGTCACCCCGCGCCTGCGCGGCCTCATCCGCGCGGAGATGGACCTGGCCGCGTTCTCCCGGGCCGCCGCCGACGAAGGCGTGCGAACACTGCGCATGGCGGCGGCCGACAAGGTCGCGCTGGGGCTGACTACAATCGCCGAAGTCGTTTCCGTCCTACCGCCGCAAGACTGAACCCGCAGGTCCCATGCCCCCTTTCCTGATCCTGGAGACCGGCCAGCCGGTCGCCTCCATGCGCCGTTACCGCGGCTTCCCCCACTGGATCCGCGTCGCCGCCGGCCTGCACGAGGACGACACCGTCGCGGTCGACGTCCAGGGCGGTGAACCGCTGCCGCCGCGCGAGGGCTTCGCCGGCGTGATCGTCACCGGGTCCGGCGCGATGGTCACCGACCGCGCCGACTGGTCCGAGGCCAGTGCCGCCTGGCTGCGCGACGCCGCGCACGCCGGCACGCCGGTGTTCGGCATCTGCTACGGCCACCAGCTGCTGGCGCACGCGCTCGGTGGCGAGATCGGCAACCACCCGGCGGGCCGCGAGATGGGCACGGTCGACATCCAGCTGCATCCGGCCGCGCAGGACGACCCGGTGTTCGCCCCGATCCCCGAACGCTTCGCCGCGCAGGTGACGCACCTGCAGACGGTGCTGGCACCGCCGCCGGGCGCCACCGTGCTGGCGCGCTCGGACCACGACGCCTGCCACGCCTTCCGCTGGGGCGAGGCGGCCTGGGGCGTGCAGTTCCACCCCGAGTTCAGCGCCACCCACATGCGCGGCTACGTGCACGCGCGCCGCGTCGCGCTGCAGCAGGAAGGCCAGTGCCCCAGGGCGATCACCCGCAACGTGCGCGCCGCGCCCGAGGCGCGCCGGGTGCTGAAGCGCTTCGTGCACCACGCCCGTGGGCTGGCGCGGCGGTAGGGGCCGCGGCCGCCATCGCGTTTAAGATGGCGACCTACGCACGACCACGTACTTCCGGGAACCCACGATGACGCAGATTCGCAAGGTGCCGTTCAACGCCGGCGCGGAATGGTTGCTGGCCGGCTTCGGCCTGTTGCGCAAGGCGCCGCTGGCGCTCGGCCTGCTCGGCGTGATCTGGGGCGCGCTGTCGATGCTGGCGGCGATGTCGGGCCAGTTGTGGCTGACCTTCATTGTCGCGGTGCTCGGGCCGATCCTGTTCGGCGGCATGATCTATGCCGCGCGCGAGGTCGACCAGGGCCGCAGCGCGCAGCCCGTGCACCTGGCGCAGGGCGTTCGCGAGGGCAAGCTGCCCCGGCTGCTGGCGATGCTGCTGCCGCAGATCGCCGCGCTGGCGGTGCTGGTGGTGCTGCTGCTGGTGATGTTCGGTCCCGAACAGCTGCAGCAGATGGCCAACGTCATGCAGGAGTTGCAGACCAACCCGGACCCGGCGCTGGTGGAGAGCCTGCCGACGAACCGCATGTTCGGCTGGCTGCTGCTGGCGATGGTGGTGGGCGTGGTGGTGGGGTTTTTCACCTTCATCGCCATCCCGGACGTGATGTTCACCGAGCGCGGTGCGTTCGCCGCGATGGGCGCCAGCTTCCGCGCCTGCATCCGCAACCTGCCGGCGGTGCTGCTGCTGATCGTGCTCCTGTTCATCGCGGTCATCGCCATCACCATCGGCATCAACATCGTCACCGCATTGATCGGGCTGGCCATCGGCCAGGCCGCCGCGCTGTTTGTCGGCCAGCTGCTGATGATGGCGGTGCTGATGCCGGTGATGGCCGGCACGCTGTACCACGCCTGGCGGCAGATGCTCGGCGATGCGCCGGCGCCGCCGGTGGTGACGCCGGCGTCGGGCGGGTTTGAGGCGTAAGCCGGACCCCAAGCGACACGTGTAGGAGCGGCTTCAGCCGCGATCCCCTGCGGATTGAGGTTGCCCCAGGTGTTTGTAGGAGCGACGCGAGTCGCGACCGCGCGGCCCCATGGCCCCGACGGGTCGCGACTCACGTCGCCCCTGCACGGGCGCTGCGCGCCAATCGCGGCTGAAGCCGCTCCTACGGGTTGGGTACCTGCGCGGAACTGGAACCGTCAGGCCCCGCGCCGCGGCGCGACCATCCGCGCGGCGATGATGCCGACCTCGTACAGCAGGCACATCGGGATCGCCAGCATCAGCTGCGAGACGACGTCCGGCGGGGTGATGACCGCTGCGATCACGAACATGCCCACGATCGCGTAGCCGCGCGATTCGGCCAGCTGCGCCGGCGTCACCCAGCCCAGCAGCGCCAGCACCACCAGCGCCACCGGCAGTTCGAAGCTGAGCCCGAACGCCAGGAAGATCACCAGCACGAAGTCGAGGTAGGCGTTGATGTCGGTCATCATCGCCACGCCTTCGGGCGTGATGCCAGCCAGGAATCCGAACACCGTCGGCAGGACCAGGTAGAACGCGAACGCGCAGCCGGCGTAGAACAGGGCCACCGCCGACACCAGCAGCGGCAGCGCCAGGCGCTTCTCGCGCTGGTAGAGCCCCGGCGCGACGAAGGCCCACGCCTGGTACAGCAGCCACGGCATCGTCAGCATCAGCGCAACGAAGAACGCCAGCTTCAGCGGTGCGAAGAACGGCGAGGCGACTTCCACCGCGATCAGCTGGCCGCCGGCCGGCAGCTTGGCCAGCAGCGGCGCCGACAGCCAGGCGTAGAGGTCGTTGGCGAACGGCAGCAGCACCAGCAGCACCAGCACCAGCCCGACCACCGCGCGCAGCAGCCGCGCGCGCAGTTCCAGCAGGTGGTCGATCAGGCGCGGCTCGGCCGGCGCCGCGGCGGCGCGCTCAGCGTCGTCGCGGGTCATGGTCATCGGGGACCGGGCTGCGGTCGGGGTCGTCCGGTGCCGCGGGCGGCTCCTTCACCGGCGCGTCGACGCCCGGGTCGCGCCGCACGGGTGTACCGGGATCGGGGTCGCCTTCCGGCGGTTCACCGCTGCCGGGGTCGCCCTTGGGCGGACCGCCCGGTTCGGGCAGCGGGTCGCGCGGCCCGACGCTGAACCCCTCGCGCACCGCCACGCCGCTGGCGGCCACGGCGGCGCGCGCGTCATCCAGGTCGTCGCGGGCCCGGCGCAGGCTGCGCTTGAGCTCCTCGTCGGCCAGCTCGTTCTCGAGCTCGGCCTTGACCGAATACCACTGCGCGCGCGCGCGCCGCACCCACAGGCCGGCGAAACGCGCGGCCTTGGGCAGCCGCTCGGGCCCGAGCACGATCAACGCCACCACGGCGACGACGAACAGCTCGGAAAAACCGATATCGAACATGCGGGGCCGGTGCTCACGCGGGGCGCGCGGTCAGCGGCGGGTCTCGTCGCGCGGCGGCGTCGAGGCATCCTGACGCGGCGGCTCGGCATCCACGTTGCGCTCGTGCGGCAGGCGCGCGTCCGGCCCGTCGCTGTCGCCGTCGTGCACGCCCTGCTTGAAGCCCTTGACGGCTTCGCCGAGGTCCTTGCCGACGTTCTTCAGGCGCTTGGTGCCGAAGACGAGGACCACGATCACCAGCACGACCAGCCAGTGCCAGATGCTGAAACTGCCCATGGGATTGCCTGTGCGGACGGGCGCTCAGGATACCGCAGCGGGTCCGGTCGCGCCGTGGTGCGGCCGTGCGAAGGCCGCGTCCGGGTGCGTTACGGCAGCGGTTCGATGGTGGTCGGGCTCTCGACCGTTTCGAACGGCTCGGGCTGCGGCGGCGCCTGCACCGGCGGCGCGGCGGGCGGGGCGACCTGGACCGGCGCGGTGACCGCGCCGCCGGCCCGCGCCGCCGTGTCGGCCCCTGCACGGCCGTCGGTCCCGCGCGCGAACCGGGCGCTGGCGGTGGCCTCCTCCAGCTGGTCGCGCACGTCCACGATCGCATCCGACGGCGGCTGGGCGGTGCGTCCCTCGAAGATCATGCGCGGCGTGGTGCCGCCGCCGTAGACGGCCTGGTTGGCGTCGTCGTCGATGCTCAGCACCGCACCGTCCAGCGCGACGCCGGCGAACAGGCCGCGCGCGCGCGACCACGACCAGATCTCGGCCTTGAGGTTGCCGTCGGTCGCGAGCGCCGTGTTGCGCCCGACCGGGCCGGCGGCGATACCGGCATCGGCGCCCAGGGTGATCTTGCCGTTGACGATCGACTCGAGCCCGCGCTCGCTGGTGAACACCAGCACCACGTCGGAGGACTGCACGCCGGCCTGGAACCCGATGCTGCCGCCCGTCAACGCCACGAATGCGGGGTTCGACCACGTGCCGTCGGGGTTCTTCACCGACACCACGC
Source organism: uncultured Lysobacterales bacterium (assembly GCA_946886865.1). The sequence continues at coordinate 22,466 of CAMPJI010000009.1, forward strand.
CATGGCCGCGGCGGCCGCCCAGCACCAGGCCGATCTTCAGCGTGTCGGGCACGATCACGATGGCGCGCGCCTCGTCCAGCAGCTTGTCAGGGATGGCGGACTCGGGGATGCGCTGGATGTCGTTCAACACCCGCAGCGCGTTCTGCGCGCGCGCGTCTTCCGTGGGGCCGGCGACAGCCGTGGACGCGAGCGTGAGGGACAACATCAGGACGGCAAGGCGGCGCATGGCGGGCTCCATCGGTGTGTTCGGGGTGGCGCTTGGACCGCGCCGTTCGCGCGGCGTTCGGCGCATTGTCGGGCGCGTCGCGCCGCGGCAGCCGGCTCAGGCTAGTGACGCGGCAATGAATCGGTGCCCAACTGCGCAACACGCCATTGCAACGCGGGGCGGCTGCCGGGCATCGCGGCAGCTGTCATCCTATGCCGATGAATGCGACTTCCGCACCCGTACACGCCGCCGAGCGCGACGACGCGCCGTACGCCGACACCGCCGTCGTGCTGGTCAACCTGGGCACGCCCGACGCCCCGACCGCGACGGCCGTGCGTCGTTACCTGGCCGAGTTCCTGCACGACCATCGCGTGGTCAGCCTGACGCGCTGGCTGTGGTGCCCGCTGCTGCACTTCGTGATCCTGCCGCTCCGCGGGCCGAAGGTGGCACACAAGTACGCCTCCATCTGGCTGGCCGACGACGCCCGGGGCCCGGGCGGCTCGCCGCTGGCGGTGCACACGCGCCGCCTGGCGCAGGCCGTCCAGCGTGAACTGCCGGGCGTGCGCGTGGTCGACGCGATGCGCTACGGCAATCCGAATGTCCGCACGCTGCTGCAGCGCCTGCGCGGCGACGGCGTGCGCCGCGTGCTGGCACTGCCGCTGTACCCGCAGTACTCCACCTCCACCACCGCCTCGGTGGCCGACGTGCTGGAACGCGCCGACGGCCTGGCGACGCGGATGGTCGAGGACTACCACCTGGATGCCGGCTGGATCGAGGCGGTGGCGATGTCGATCCGCGACTACCGCGCGCGCCACGGCGACGGTGGCCACCTGCTGTTCTCCTTCCACGGCCTGCCGCAGCGGCTGGTCGACCAGGGCGATCCGTATGCGGCGCAATGCGAGGCCAGCGCGGCGGCCATTGCGACGGCGCTCGGGCTGGAGCCATCGCAATGGACGCTGAGCTACCAGTCGCGGTTCGGCCGCGAACGCTGGCTGGAGCCTTCCACCAGCGACACGCTGGCGGCGCTGGCCGGTCGCGGCATCCGCACCGTGGATGTCGCCGCGCCCGGCTTCGCCGTCGACTGCCTGGAAACCCTGGAAGAAGTGGCGATGATGCTGGCCGAGGAGTTCGCCGGGCATTCGGCCGGCGGCAGCCTGCGCTACGTCCCCTGCCTCAATGACCGCCCCGACCACGCGCGCGCGCTGGCCGCCATCGCGCGTCGCGAGCTGGAGGCGTGGCGTTGAGCGTGACGCCGATGGACGCCACCGGCCGCCGCGAGATCACCCTCGACACCCCCTTCGGCCGCCTGACCGGGTGGCGCCGCGGCGGCGACGGCCCGCGGGTGCTGGCGCTGCACGGCTGGCTGGACAACGCCGACAGCTTCGCGCCCCTGGCCTCGAAGCTGCCGGCGTTGGACCTGGTGGCGGTCGACATGCCCGGCCACGGCGCCAGCGCACACCTGCCGCCGGCCGCGGACTACACCATGGCCGGCTTCGCCCGCGCCGGCTTCGCGATGGCCGATGCGCTGGGCTGGGACCGCTTCGACCTGCTCGCGCATTCATTGGGCGGCGCGGTCGCCAGCGTGATGGCGGCGGCGCGCCCGGACCGTATCGGCCGGCTGGCGCTTGTGGAGTCGCTGGGCGCGCTGGCCGAGCGCGAAGACCGCACCGCCGAGCGCCTGCGCGACGCGTTCAAGGCGTTCGCCGCGCCTCGGCGGCCGCTGCGGGTGTTCCCCGACATCGCCACGGCGGTGCGAGCGCGCATGCAGGCCAATGGCCTGAGCGAGCCGGTCGCGCGGTTGCTGGTGGAGCGCGGCATCGTCCCGACGCAGGACGCCGCGGGCAGTCGCGGCTATGCGTGGCGCAGCGACCCGCGCCTGACCCAGCCGACCGCCATCCGCATCAGCGAGTCGCAGGTGCGCGACCTGGTGGCCGGCATCCAGTGCCCGGTGCGCGTCATCTACGCCAACCCGGCCCCGCCGTATTTCCCCGACGTGCTGCGCCACGCGCGCGCCGGCTGCCTGCAGCGCGGCGAAGTGGTGGTGATGGACGGCAGCCACCACCTGCACATGGAAGACCCGGCCGGGGTGGCCGCCGCGATCGGCGACTTCTTCGCGCGTTGACTACGGCTGCGTTTGCCGCAGCTGCACCCCGACCTGCACCTCGTCGCCGTCGGCGCCGCTGAAGGACAGCACCGAGGCGCGATCGCCCTTCTCGAAGGCCAGCATCGCGTTGTCGGCGTCGTGCTGCATCGCCATGGTCTGCTGCCAGCCGGCTTTCTCCATGGCGCTGCGAGCCTCCTCGAACATCGCGCCGGTCCGGCCGTGCGCGCTCAGGCTGACGACGTGCGTCCCGCCCATGTCCATGACGCTGGTGACGCGGTACTGCGGTGGCAGGTAGATGTCATCAAGGAAGGCCTCGGGCAGCGCGAGGTCATCGCCACCGGCGATGCGCATCTCGCCTTCGTCGGTCCTGACCGTGATCTGCTCCCCGTCGCGGTCGACCTTGACGTCGTGCCCCGTGGCGGCGCGGATCGCGGCCTCGGCGGCCAGTTCATCGGACGACTTGCTGCAGCCGGCCAGCGCGAGGGCGGCAGGCAGGGCCACGCACAGCGCGGCGCGTGCAAAGGACAGGCGGGACATGGCGGCCGGCGGCGACGCGGCAACAGCGCCGCGACCGGTTCAACGCGGCGCGCGTCCCGTGCCGGCCACGCGGCCGGACCGCTCAGCCACCCAGCAGCCCGCGCAGCGTCGCCTTCAGGCGACGGCCCTCGCTGCGGAAGTAGTCGCGCTCGTCGCGCCAGTCCGGGAAACGCGCCTCGACCTCGCCCCAGAACGCGCGCGAGTGGTCGGCACGGATCAGGTGGCAGAGCTCGTGCACCAGCACGTATTCGAAAGCCGACGGCCGCGCCAGCACCAGCGACAGGTCCAGCGCCATCGTGCCGTCCGGCGCGAGCGAGCCCCATTGCGACGACATGACCTTGAACACCACGCGCCGCAGCGGGCGCGGCAGGCCCTGCGCATGGCGCGGCAGCCAGCGGCCGACGTCGCCGCGCGCCTGCGCCTCGTAGAAATCGCGCAGTGCGCGGTGGATAGCGGCATCACCGGCGCGCGCGGCCACGGTGAACACCGCGCGCGGTGCGGCATCGTCGCCGGCGGCGTCCAGCTCCAGGCAGGTGAAACGGCCCTCGCGCCATTCGATCGCACAACTCGCGCCGCGAAGCGGCAGCGCCTCGGTCACGCCACGCACCAGCTCGGGCAGCGCGTCCAGCGCGTGGCGGTCGATCTGCTGGCCCAGCCACTCGCGGTGCTCGCGCACGAAGCGCTCGCCGGCGGCGGCACTGGCGCGCAACGGCAACGACAGCCGCGCGCCGCGCTCGTCGACCGACAGCTTCACCCGGCGCGAGCGTGCATCGCGCACGCACAGCACGGGCACGATTCGGCCATCGGCCAGTTCGACATCGAAGGACGCACGCTCGGGCACGCGCAGCAGGGGCGCGAGCAGGCGTTTGGGGGACGGCATGGACGGCACGGACTCTGGCGAAAGCAAGGCAGCTGACGGGTCGGGCGTCCGTCCGTGGAACGCCCCGGATGATAACGCGCGATGGCGCGTGGCGACGCGCGGCAGTGCCGCGACGCCGCTCGCGTCAGGCTTCGGCGCGGCTCAGCTTCAACGCGCGCTCCAGCACCACGAACAGGCGCTTGACCTCCGCGCTCATCAGCGCGAAGCGCGCATCCAACTCAGCCAGCATGTCGCCGGCATCGCCGCTGTCGAGCTGGTCGACGGCGCCGTCGAGCAGCTTGAACTTGCGAATGACCAGGTCCTCGCCGAGCACGAACTGGACGTGGTCGTCCAGGCTCAGCGCCAGGCGCGTGACCTGCTTGCCGGTTTCCAGGTGCTTGGCGATCTCCTCGTTGTCGGCCAGCTCCATGCGCTGGCACTTCACCACCGCGCCCTGGTCGACCGGATCGCGCAGCTCGCACTCGTCGCCGAGCGTCAGGCCATCGGGCAGCGGCTCCCCCGCCACCCAGCCGGTCAGCACCGAGCGAGGCGCGACCTCGGCATTGAGCGGCAGCGCCGGGAAGCTTCCCAACGCGCGGCGGATCTCGCTGGCGACGTTCTCGGCCGACTTGCGGCTGGAGCTGTCGACGACCAGCAGGCCGTGCTCCCGGTCGATCAGCGCATCGGTGCGGCCGGGCTTGATGAAGGCGCGCGGCAGCAGGTCGACGATCAGTTCGTCCTTGATGCGCTTGCGCGTGCGGCCGCCGGGCTTGCGGCCTTCATTCTGTTCGATTTCCGCCAGCTTCTTGGCCAGCAGGTCGTTGACCACCGAGCCGGGCAGCAGGCGTTCCTCGCTGCCGACGCTGAGCCAGGTGGCATCGCCGCGGGTGTGCGACATCGCCTCGGTGTCGCGGCCCAGCGGCGGCACGAACCCGCGGCTGGACAGCTCCATGGGGCCGACCGGCTTGAGCTGGCATTCGGCCAGGCCGGTGTCGAGGGCGTCGAAGGAATGGGCGGTGGGGAAGCGGAACAGCGTCAGGTTGCGAAAGAACATCGAAAATCCGGTAGGTGCGAATGGGGTGGTGCCGCACTGCGTGTCGAGTGCGTCTTCTTCTGTTTACCGTCCTCCGCGAGGATGACGGCCGGGTTATGGCGCAGTGTCGGGTGTCGCGTTGCGCGCACCGGTTGCAGCGGGCGACGGGGCGGCATGGGCCACGTCAACCGCCTCCGCGACCGTTCCGCGCAACCCCAGGAAATCGAACAGCTTCGGATCGCTCAGCTGCGACGGACGGATGTCGCCCAGCGCACGCGCGATGGTCTCCAGACGGCCCGGCGACTCGCGCTCCCAGTCGGCCATCATCCGCTGCACCTGCTTGCGCTGCAGGTTTTCCTGGCTGCCGCAGAGGTTGCAGGGAATGATCGGGAACTGCTTGAGCCGCGCATAGCGCGCGATGTCGTCCTCGCGCACGTACGCCAGCGGGCGGATCACCACGTGGCGGCCGTCGTCCGACAGCAGCTTGGGCGGCATGCCCGAGAGCTTGGCGTGGAAGAACAGGTTGAGGAAGAACGTGGCGACGAGGTCGTCGCGGTGGTGGCCCAGCGCGATCTTGGTGAAGCCGTGCTCGGCCGCGTGCGTGTACAGCGCGCCGCGGCGCAGGCGTGAACACAGCGAGCACATCGTCTTGCCTTCCGGCACCACGCGCGTCACGACCGAGTAGGTGTCCTGCTCGAGGATGGTGTACGGCACGCCCAGCGACTCCAGGTACGCCGGCAGCACGTGTTCAGGGAAATCCGGCTGCTTCTGGTCGAGGTTGACCGCCACCAGCTCGAACTTCACCGGCGCCTTCCTCTGCAACTGCAGCAGCACGTCCAGCATGGTGTAGCTGTCCTTGCCGCCGGACAGGCAGACCATCACCTTGTCGCCGTCCTCGATCATCCCGAAGTCGGCGATCGCCTGGCCGACCTGGTGGCGCAGGCGGGTGGCGAGTTTCTCCACCGTGCCGGCGCGCGGTTCGGGTTCGGCCATCGGCATGGCAGGCGCGGTGCCGGGCGCGGCGGAATCGGGATGCAGGGGCAGGACGGCGCTCATGGACCGGGCATTCTACCGGCCCGGTGGCGCCGGACGTGGACCTCCCTCGTCGCGCGGGCGGCCTATTCAGCCGCGGCGCTCCGGCCCCGTGGTTGCGCTGACGCCGCCACGGCCGCGCGCTAAGCTCGCGGCCATGCACGAGAGCGACGATCCCGCGGCAGTGACCCGACGCCTGGCCGAACTGCGGCAGGAGCACCGCGACCTCGACACCGCGATCGCCCGCCTCGCGCTGCTGGACGTGGACCAGAACGACGACCTGACGCTCAAGCGCATGAAGAAGCGCAAGCTGTGGCTGAAGGACTGCATCGCCCAGCTGGAATCGGCGCTGATCCCCGACGAACCGGCCTGAGCCGCGCTGTTGTAGGAGCGGCTGCAGCCTCGATGGCTTTTGGCGACATCATTCGTTTTAGGAGTGACGCAAGTCGCGATTTGAACCTCCGGGATGCCGTGCGGTCGCGACTCACGTCGCTCCTACAGGGACTTCCCAGGCAGCCGGAGTCCATTCGCGACTGAAGCCGCTCCTACAGGTCACACGTCGCGGGGCCGCCGCCAACCGCCGCGCACGCCGCGCGGCGACAGCACCCACTGCCACAGCTGCAGCTCGCGGGCGCGGAAGGCGCCGGCGCATGACAGCAGGTAGTAGCGCCACATGCGGTGGAACGTCTCGCCCAGCTGCGCGGCCAGGCGCGGCCACGCGGCTTCGAAGTTGGCGTGCCATGCCATCAGCGTGCGGTCGTAGTCGGCGCCGAAGTTGTGCACGTCCTCGGCCACCAGCAGGCCGTCCAGCGCGTCGCCGACCTGGCGCAGCGACGGCAGGTCGCCGTTGGGGAAGATGTACCGGTCGATCCACGGATCGGGCACGGCGTCGCGGCGGTTGCGGCCGATGGTGTGCAGCAGCGCCAGGCCCTCGGGCGCGAGGCACCGCTCGACCACCTGCATGAAGGCGCGATGGTTGCGGCGGCCGACGTGCTCGAACATGCCGATGCTGGCGATGCGGTCGACGCGACCGCCGAGCGCGACCGGATCGAGGTCGCGGTAGTCCTGCAGCCGCACCTCGATCGGTAGGCCGGCATGGCGCTCGCGCACGAACGCGGCCTGCTCGCGCGAGACGGTGACGCCGATGCACGACACGCCGTAGCGCCGCGCCGCGAACGCCATCAGGCTGCCCCAACCGCACCCGATGTCCAGCAGGCGCATGCCGGGGTTGCGGCCGGGCTCGTCCAGGCCGAGCTTGCGGCAGACCAGGTCGAGCTTGGCCTCCTGCGCGGCGTTCAACGTGTCGGCTTGGGCCCAGTAGCCGCACGAGTACGCCATCCACGGGTCGAGCATCGCGGCGTACACGTCGTTGCCCAGGTCGTAGTGCGCCTCGCCGACCGCCCACGCCCGCTGGCCCCGCTGGCGGTTGAACAGGCGCACGCGCAGCGCGTGCCACGCCATTAGGGCGGGCTGCACCTCACGGTGCAGGCGCGCGCGCAGCAGGCGGTCGAAGAAGCCGTCCAGCTGCGCGCAGTCCCACGCGCCGGCCATGTACGACTCGCCCAGTCCGAGGCTGCCCTGCGCCAGCATGCGGTCGAACACCGCGGCGTCGTGCACCCGCATGTCCCACGGGCGTGCGCCGTCGATGCGGATGTCGGCGCGTTGCAACAGCGCCTGGACCAGCGCGCGGCTGGAGCGGGAGGCGCGCGCGGCAGGCGCGAGGTGCGGCATCGACCGGGACATGGCGGGTCTGCGGGTAGGCCGGCACAAGGCCGGCCGCCGGGCGCACGATGCGCCCGCTGCAAGACTAGAACGACCCGCGCAGGCGGATCAGGCCGCCGGTCGGTCGCCGGTGGGGGTCTCGACCGGCGTGGCCGGCTTGACGGCTTCCGGGCTCACCTTCTCGATGCTGTGGCGCAGCTCGCGCCCGAGGATGAACTTGGCATCGCGCGCCCACGCTTCCAGCCGCTGGTCGAAGGCCAGCTTGCCGTTGGCGTCGGGCCACACCAGCTTGAGTTCGCGCAGCTTCTGGATGAAGCCGCGGAACAGCGTCTTGTCGAAGAACTCCGGCGCGGCCGGCGCGTAGAGCAGGCTCAGGCGCTGGGCGGCCAGCTGGCACAGGCCTTCCAGTTCCGACGCGGTGAGCGTGCCGGCGCCGTTCTTGGCCAGCACCGAAATGGCGATGTAGTAGCGCTCGAACGCCTGCTGCAGCGAGTGGCCGATCGCGCGCAGGCGGAAGACCTCGTCGGACTGGCCGGCATTGCGCGAGAGGATGCCGCCGTCCTCGTCGCTGACCTGCTCCAGCAGGCCCTCGCGGATGAACACCTCGATGGTGCGCGAGACGCGCTCGACGAAGGTGTCCTCGTCCCACGGCAGGAACAGTTCGGACTGCAGGAACGGGTACACGCTGCGGCCCAGGCGAAGCACGCCGCCGCGGCTCATGCGCCGGTTGTGCTGGAAGCAGCAGGCGATCCACGACGCCGACGTGAACAGGTGCACGACGTTGTTGCGGAAGTAGGTCAGCAGCACCGCCTTGTCGTCGTCGGCCACTTCCAGCACGTCGCCCAGCGGATGGCGGATGCGCGACAGCACGCCGATCTCCTCCCCGTGGGCGACGATCTCCTGCGGCGTGTGCGGGGTGACGGTGACGCGGTCCGAATACGGCAGCTCGGCCAGCAGGGTCTTGCTCAGCGCGATCTGCGCCAGCAGGTCGCCCTCGCCCATGGCGTGCTTGGGCGTGGACAGCAGCGCGAGCGACAGCAGGTTGATCGGATTGACGTCGGCGGCGCGGTTGACGTTGACCTGGATCCGCTGCGCCAGCGCGTCGACGGTGTCCGACAGCCAGGCGGGCTTCTCCTCGTCCGGCACCGGCCGGCCGTCCCACTCGGGCGCGCGTTCGGCCAGCACCTCGCTCAGGCGGATGGGTTCGCCGAAGTTCACCACCACCTGGCCGTAGTTGGAGCGCAGCACCTTGGGGATGCCGGTGAGCAGCTGCCAGATCGATTCCTTCTCCTTGGGCTTGCCCGAGAGCTCGTCCAGGTAGCTGTTGCCCTCCATCAGCTTCTCGTAGCCGACGTAGACCGGCTGGAACAGCACGGGCCGCGTCGGCTGGCGCAGGTAGCCGCGCACGGTCATCGACACCATGCCGCCCTTGGGCGGCAGCAGCCGGCCGGTGCGCGAGCGCCCGCCCTCCACGAAGTACTCGATCGAATACCCGCCGGCCATCAGCTGGGCGACGTATTCGCTGAGCACGGCCGAGTACAACGCGCTGCCGCGGATGCTGCGGCGGATGAAGAACGCGCCGCCCTTGCGCAGCACCGTGCCGACCACCGGCAGGTTGAGGTTGATGCCGGCCACGATGTGCGGCGGCACCAGGCCGCGCGAGTACAGCAGGTAGCTCAGCAGCAGGTAGTCCATGTGGCTGCGGTGGCAGGGCACGTAGACGACCTCGTGGCCGGGCGCGTCCTCCTTGAGGCGCTCCAGGTGGTGCACCAGCACGCCGCGGTAGATGCGGTTCCAGATCGGCGTGAGGATCAGGCTGAGCGACCGCACCACCGGATGCGAGTAGTCGGCGGCGATCTCGTAGGCGTAGCGGTGGGCCTTGCGCCAGGCTTCGGTCAGGTCGGTGCCGTCGCGGCGCGCGGCCTCGGCGATCGCCTCCTTGACCGACGCCGCGCCCAGCACCTGGTCCACCAGCAGACGGCGGGTCGACAGGTCCGGGCCGATGACCGTGGCGCGGATCAGCCGGAAGTGCGTGCGCAGTACCCGCGAGAGCTTGCGCACGGTGCGCTCGGGCGGCAGGCCTTCGTCGATGACGCCGCGGAGCGACACCGGCGGGGCGAAGCGCACCACGGTGTTGCGGCCGTTGAGCAGGATCGCCAGCAGCCGGCGGAAGCGGCCCACCAGGGCCCAATTCTCCGAGAACAGCACCGAGAACCAGCCGCTGGTCTTGTCCGGCGCGCGGCCGACGAAGATCGACACCGGCACCAGTTGCACGTCCAGCGCCGGGTCCTCGCGGTGTGCGTCGAGCAGGCGCGCCAGGGATCCGGAATGCGTTTTCGCCGACGGCGGACCCGGGTTGAGCGGCGACAGCGGGGCGAGCGCGCCGCCGGTGTTGCGGCGCGACAGCGCCACGTAGGCGCGCTTGCGGCCCAGCGGGTCGCCCGGCAGCGGCTGCAGCGGCGACGGCAGCCCGGCCTCGAAACAGGCGCGCTCCAGGATCAGCGCGTTGGACAGGCCGTAGTCCTCCAGCACGTAGCAGACCGGGCGGCCGTCGTCGTGCTGGGCGGGCTGTTCGGGCTCGATGGTCAGGCTGACCCACGGCTTCATCAGCTGGCCGAGCAGGCGCGCCCACCACGGGCGGCGTGCGGCATTCGGGCGCGGGCGGGCGAGCGGCTCGCGCGGCAGCGCGGGCATGGCCAGTTCGGGCTGGGCGGGGTCTTGCGGCCGAGCCACGGCGGCCGGATCCGGCTCCACGCCGGGCTCGGCCGTCCCAGGACCTTCGGCGGCGATGGTGTCGGCCGTTGCAGGCGCGTCGCCGGCATCGGCCCCCGGGGTTACGGTGGCTTCGCGGTCGCCCGCCTCGACGGAGGCCGGCGCACCGGGGCCCGGTGTCGCCTCCACGCCCGCACCGGACGCAGCCGGACGCTGCGGGTCGTCAGGCCCCGGGCCGGGCGGGCCTTCGGGGAACGGCAGGGGCGTCTGGTTGGGCATCCGCACCATTATGCCGCCTCGCTGGCGGCCCCCGGGCCGTCAGCCCGCGGGCGTCGCGCCAGCTGGCGCCGTGGCGGCCGGAGTGGCGGGAGCCGCCGCGCCGGCCTGGTCTTGGGCATGACGCAGCAGGTCGGTGAGGTACCAGCGGTCGCCCTGGCGCTCCACGCGCAGCTCGGTGTCGACCTCGGTACCGGCCAGTGTGTAGCGCACCCGCACGCGTGCCTGATCGCCGGTGCGGGCGGTCTCTTCCACCCGCACGCTGGCCAGCGCCGCGTCCAGGTCCAGGCCGTACTGCCCGGCCAGCACCTGCTTGAAGGCGACGGCGAACGGCGCCAGGCGGGTCAGGCTGTCGACCATGCCGGCGCGGGCGAATGCGCCCGGTTCATGGAGCCCCGTGGCGCGTGCCGCCGGCGCCAGCGTCGTGAGCAGGGCCTGGGCCCGCTCCGGGTCGCCCAGCGGGGCCCGCTGGCCCCAGCGGCCGAGCGCGGCGATGGTCTGGACGTAGTGCTCGCGCTCGTTGTCGCTGTAGCGCGGCTCGCCCTGCACGTACTGCGCGGCGAACAGGCCCAGCGCGGCGGCGGTGGAGCGCAGTTCGCCGTGGGCGCCGGCGAACTGCGCGCGGTACTTCTCCATCAGCACCTGTTCCGAATCCGGTGCGGCCAGCGCCGCCAGCATGGCCGGCAGCTGGGCGTGCAGCGGCAGCTCGCTCAGCGGCCAGAGCGTGGTGCCCTCGCGCCAGCGAGACTCGATGCGGGTGTGAAGCGCAGGCGGCAGCGCGTGGCGGGCATAGCCGACCAGGTCGTCCCGGCGCAGCGCATCGACCAGCATCGTGACGGCCTGCACCGGCTGCGTCGCGACCGGCTCGGGCGGCGGGCCTTCGGGCGCGGGCCGGCAACCGGCGAGCACGACGCCCAGCAGCACGGCCGCCCACGCGGCGTGGCGGATGATCCCCTTCAAGTGCACCTCCCCTTCGGACAGGCCGCGCGGCGATGGACGGCACGGCGGCGGGACACGGGCAGCGCCGGTCCGGAGCCGCATCTTGGCGGCCGCCTCCGGCAGGAGCAAGCCAACCCGGTCGCGGATCGGGCGCCGCAGGGCACGGAAGGCGGGCAAGAAAAAGGAGGCCGCGGGGGCCTCCTGCAAACCGGCACGGGGCCGGAGGACATCAGTTGTGGCTCGGTTCCGGACAGGCCGGTCGGGGGCAGCCTAACCGCCCCCGGAAGTTGATGCAACACTTCAAGTTGATCGTCCCAAACCACTGATTTTGTTGGACATTATCAGCGCGCGAGCTCCAAGACGGCGCGCTTGGCCTCGCGCCGCTGCGCGCGCGGCCGGGTCCAGTCGTTGTTGAACGCGGCCGGCTCCCACGAGCCGTAGGTCGGGTTGGGCAGCATCCACCAGCGCTCGCCGAACCAGTCCCCGTACTCCTCCATGAGCCCGGCGCGGCCTTCGGGCGTGTTGACCGCCACCTGCACGAAATCGCCCAGCTGGTCGCCGAACTGCATCAGCACGCGGTAGTGGCGGCCGGCCCACTGGCGGCGGCAGTTCTTCTCGCTGCCGTCCTGCTCGCAGCCCTCCACCACCCGGCCCAGGCCGAGGAACACGCTGTCGTCCTTCACCGGCAGGCCGACGGCGCGCAGGTTGGCCAGGGTGGCTTCGTTGAGGTGCTGGGCGCGGTTGGAGATGTACAGCAGGGTGACGCCGCGGGCCTCGGCGGCCTTGGCGAAATCGACCACGCCCGGCACCGGCTGGGCGCGCTTCTCGGCGACCCATTCGGCCCACGTGACCTCGTCGTACTCCTGCCCGTTGTGCACCAGGCGGGCCTGGTACGGCGAGTTGTCGAGCACCGTCTCGTCGATGTCCAGGATGACCGCCGGGGGCAGCCCGTCGGCGGCGTTGGCGCGCTCGTCGGGCACCAGCGCATCCCAGTTCGCCTCGGCCAGCGCCGTCTCCAGGTGGTCGGCGGCGGCGCGGTAGGTCTGCGTGGTCAGCGCCTCGTACTCCGTCGACGTCTGCACCCACAGCACGGCGTTGAGGTTGTCGTCGGCCCCGCTGGCGGTCTCGGCCGAGGCCGGCGAGGCGGTCGAGGCGGCGGCGACGGCGGGTTCCGGCACCGGCACGGTGTCGGTGCGCTTGCACGCGGCCAGCGGCAGGGTCAGGACGAGCAGGGGCAGCAGCAGGGTTCGCATCGGTCGACTACGCCGGTCTTGAATCGGCCCGCGAGTGTAGCCGAGGCCCACGACCGTCCCGTGGCAGCGCACTCAGGCGTCGAGCATGGCCCGGATCGCCGCCAGCCCGGCGCTGGCGCGCTCCTGCTTGCGGGCCGCGTCGGCCACCGGGTCGGCGCCGTCGCGCTGCAACTCGTCGGCCGGCAACTCGTCGATGAAGCGGCTGGGCTTGAGCCGGATGCGGTCGCCCCAGCGCTGGGTTTCCTTCGAGTGCGACAGCCACAGCTGCTGCTTGGCGCGGGTGATGCCCACGTACAGCAGGCGGCGCTCCTCGTCGATGCGGCCTTCCTCGATGCTGGCCTCGTGCGGCAACGTGGCGTCGTCCACGCCGACGATGAACACGCAGCGGAATTCCAGGCCCTTGGCCGCGTGCAGGCTCATCAACCGCACCTGGTTGCCGGCCTCGCCTTTGTCGGCGTGCGACAGCAGTGCCAGCTGCGCGGCCAGCTCGCCCGGGCCGCCGCCGCGGGCGCCGTCGAACCAGTCGGCCAGCTCGTCGAGGTTCGCCTTGCGGCGCTGGTAGGACGCCTCGTCCTTGCACTGCGCGCGGATCGCCTGCAGCAGCCCGCTGCGCTGGGCCAGCACGCCGACCAGCTCCGACACCGGGATGCGCCGCGCCTCCTCGCGCAGGCCGCGCACGATCGACACGAAGCCGTCCAACGCATTGGCCGCACGCGGCGCGAGCTGCTTGAGCGCACCCACCGATTCGGCCGCGCGCGACATCGGCATGCCGGCCTGCTGCGCCAGTTCGGCCAGCTTCGCCAGCGTGGTCGCGCCGACCTCGCGCTTGGGCGACTGCACCGCGCGCAGGAACGCCGCGTCGTCGTCCGGGTTGGCGACCAGCCGCAGCCACGCCAGCACGTCCTTGACCTCGCCGCGGTCCAGGAACGCCGTGCCACCGGTCAGGTGGTAGGGCACGCGCAGCAGCTGCAGCGCCTTCTCCAGCGCGCGGCTCTGGTGGTTGCCGCGGAACAGGATGCAGATCTCGCCCCACGGCACCTGCTTGGCGGTGCCCAGGAACTGGATCTCGGCGGCGACCTTCTCGGCCTCGTGCGCGGAGTCGCGGCACTCCCAGACGCGGATGCGCTCGCCGTCGGGCTGGTCGGACCACAGCGTCTTGGGGTGCTCGTGCGGGTTGTGCGCGATCAGTGCGTTGGCCGCGCGCAGCACGCGGTTCGAGCACCGGTAGTTCTGCTCCAGCTTGACGATGCGCAGCGCCGGATAGTCCTGCCCCAGCGCCAGCAGGTTGTCGGGGTTGGCGCCGCGCCAGGCGTAGATCGACTGGTCGTCGTCGCCCACGCAGGTGAACAGCCCGCGCGGCCCGGCAAGCGCCTTGAGCAGCCGGTACTGCGCGTCGTTGGTGTCCTGCGACTCGTCCACCAGCAGGTAGCCGATGCGCTCGCGCCAGCCCAGCGCGCAGTCCTCGTCGCTTTCGAGCAGCTGCACCGGCAGGCGGATCAGGTCGTCGAAATCGACCGCGTTGAAGGTCGACAGGCGTGCCTGGTACAGCGCGTAGATCGTCGCGGCATCCACCTCGCGTGGGCTGCGCGCCTCGGCCATCGCCTGCTCGGGCGACAGGCCGGCGTTCTTGGCGCGCGAAATCAGGTTGCGCACGCTGTCGAGCGCATCGGGCTTGGCGCCCGCGCCCAGCAGGTCCTTGATCTGCGCGGCGGTGTCGTCGGCGTCGAAGATCGAGAAGCCGCGCCGCAACCCCAGCTTGGCGTGTTCGATCTGCAGGAACTTCAGCCCCAGCGCGTGGAACGTGCAGATCGTCAACCCGTCCGCGGCATCGCCCCTGATCCGCCTGGCGACGCGCTCGCGCATCTCCTTGGCGGCCTTGTTGGTGAAGGTGATCGCCGCGATGCGCTTGGCCGGCATCCGGTTGGATGCGATCAGGTGCGCGATCTTTTCGACGATCACCCGCGTCTTGCCGCTGCCCGCGCCGGCGAGCACCAGCAGCGGGCCGTCGGTGTGCAGCACCGCTTCGCGTTGGGGGGGGTTGAGGCCGTGCATGGATCATCGGTACGGGGCGGCCGCGCATTGTAGTCCCGCCCCTGCGTCGGCCGCGGTCGGGCCGCCTAGAATTGGCCCATGGCCAAGCTCTACTTCTACTACTCGGCGATGAATGCCGGGAAGACCACCACGCTGCTGCAGTCAGCGCACAACTACCGCGAGCGCGGGATGCGGGTGGCGATCCTCACCCCGGCGCTGGACCACCGCGCCGGCAGTGGCACGGTGGCCTCGCGCATCGGGTTGAGTGCGCAGGCCGTCGGCTTCGGGCCCGATGACGACCTGGAGGCGCGGGTGCGGGCCGACATCGCCACGCACGGACCCCTGAACTGCGTGCTGGTGGACGAGGCGCAGTTCCTGTCGCGCAGCCAGGTGTGGCAACTGTCGGAGGTGGTCGACGCGTTGCGCATCCCGGTGCTCTGCTACGGCCTGCGCACGGACTTCCGCGGCGAACTGTTCGAGGGCAGCCGGTACCTGCTGGCCTGGGCCGACGAGCTCACCGAGATCAAGACGATCTGCCACACCGGCAAGAAGGCAACGATGACGGTGCGCGTGGACGAGGCCGGTCGCGCGGTGCAGGACGGGCCGCAGGTGGAGATCGGCGGCAACGAGCGCTACGTGTCCGTCTCGCGCGCGGAGTTCAAGGCGGTGATGCGGGGCGAAGGCCGGATCGACCCGGTGCAGCCGCCGCTGCCGCTGTAGCTCGGCGCCACCGGCTGGGCCTCATCCGGCCGCCACCGTCGCCACCCGGGCGGCGCAGGCGCGCTGCAGGGCCTCGACGTCGCGACGCAGCACGCCCCCTTCGGGCTGGGCCTGTTCGAGTTCCTGCGCGAGCCGCCCCAGCACCCGCGCGCCGTCATCGGCCCGCCCGTTGCGGCAGGCCAGGTCACCGTCATACGCGCGCGCGCGCCAGATGACTGCGCGCGCATCGCCGCTGGCGTCGTCCGGCGCGCCCTGGGCCATGGCCGACACGGCTTCGGCGGCCTGCCGGTCGCCGGCCAGGGCCGCCCGCCACGCCCATGCCAACGTCGCCCGGCGGGCCACCGCCGCCGCCTCGCCGTGCGCGCGGCCCAGCGCAGGCAGTGCACGCCGCATCCGGGCCAGTCCGGCGTCGCGAAGGCCGAGGTCGAACTCGACGGCGCCCAGCCGGATGTCGACCGCCGCCACGCCGGCATCGGCTTCGCCCAGTGCGCGAACCCGGCGCGCGCGTGCCTGCAGCAGCAGGTCGCGGGCCTGGGCGGGCCGCGCGTCCATCAGCAGCACGGCCAGGTCCAGTTCCGCTTCGGCGATGCGGAGCGGGTCGCCACTGGTGCGGGCGATCGCCAGCGCCTGCCGGGACGCGGCGCGCGCGGCCTCCTCGCGGCCCTGCTCGTGGGCCAGGCGCGCGCGCTGCCCGTGGCTGCCGGCCAGGTCGACGTGGTGCGGGCCCAGGCGTGCCAACAGGCGGCGGTGGTTTTCGTCCAGCTCGATGCTGGCCGCGGCCAGCTGGCCGCGTTGCATCAGGACCGACGCCAACTCGCGCCGCACCGACAGCGTCGAGGGGTGCGCCGGCCCATCGACGGCCAGCGCCACCGCCAACGCGCCGCGCAATTCGCGCTCGGCGGCGGCCGGCTGGCCCAGCGCCCGGTGCAGCCGCCCGAGGTTCTGCCGGATCTCGACCATCAGGCCATGCCGGTCGCCGACCTCGCGCACCAGTTGCGCCCGCGCCTGCCCGAACCCCTGCAACGCCACCTGCAGGCGGCCGGCGTCGGCCTCCAGTCCGGCCAGGTCCATGCGGTTCTCGACCTCGCCCAGCGTGTCGCCGCCGGCGCCGGTGCGCAGTGCGAGCGACCGTTCGAACAACTGCCGTGCCTGCTGATGCGCCCCCATCGCACGGTGGCAGCGGCCCAGTTGTGATTTGAACTCGGCGGCCTGCAGCGGGAGTTGCGCCTGTTCAGCGCTGGCGAAGCGCAGCGACGGTGCCATCAGGTCGATGCACGCCTGCGGCCGGCCGCGCAGCCTCAGGACGCGCCCGCGCTGGGTCAGCGACTCCAGGCGCAGCCCGTCGGGGACGCCGTCGAGCGTGTCGATGATCAGCGCCTGGCGCTCCAGCAGCCGGGCGGCCTGGTCGTAATCCCCCAACCCGATGCGCACGCGGGCGACCACGCCCAGCAGCTCGGCGCGCGCCCGCGGTTGCCGGGCCAGCTGCTGGTTGCCGCGCAGCACCGCGGTGTCCAGCAGGTCGCGCAGGTCGAGCGGTGCGGCATCGCCCCGGGCGCTTTCGAACAGTCCCACCATGAAGTCCTGCATCGCCTGCGCACGGCTGGCCTCGGCCATCGCCTCGCGCGCCTGCCAGGCCACGCTGGCCAGCGCGATGCCCACCACCACGCTGACCAGCGCGGCGCTCGCGACCGCCCAGCGGTGGCGGTGCAGGTACTTGTGCAGGCGGTAGCCGACGCTCTGCGGGCGCGCCATCACGGGGCGGCCCGCGGCATGGCGGCGCAGGTCCAGCGACAGCGCCTCCACCGACGGGTAGCGCTGTTCGGGGCGCCGGGCCATCGCCTTGAGCACGATGTTGTCGAGATCGCCGGCCAGCGTCCGCGCGCGCCGGCGCGGCGCGGCGCCGCCATCACCGCCGCCGTGCAGGGCGGCCTGGGAGGGCCGGGGCACGTCGCCGGTCAGGATCGCCTCTTCCCACGCCGCGTCGCTGGTGCGCTCGGGCCGGTACGGCTTGCAGCCGGCCAGCAGCTCGTACAGGACCACGCCCAGCGAATAGACGTCGGTCATCGTGCTGACCGGCTCGCCGCGGATCTGCTCGGGCGCGGCGTAGTGCAGGGTGAACGCGCGCACGCCGGTGCCGGTGTGTTCGGGCGCGGCCGGCTCGCCGTCGAGCAGCTTGGCGATGCCGAAGTCCAGCAGGCGCACGTCGCCCGCCGGCGTCACCAGGATGTTGGACGGCTTGAGGTCACGGTGGACGATCAGGTTGGCGTGGGCGTGGCTGACCGCCTCGCAGACCTGCGCAAACATGCGCAGCCGCGCGTCCAGCGGCACGTCGTGCTCGCGGCAGTAGTCGGTGATCGGCCGGCCGTCGACGTATTCCAGCGCCAGGTACGGCTGGCCGTCACGGCTGATGCCGGCATCCAGCAGCCGCGCGATGTTGGGGTGCGCCAGGCGCGCCAGGATCTGCCGCTCGCGGGTGAAGTGCAGCCGCAGGTTGGTGTCGGCCAGGCCGGGGCGCAGCAGCTTCAGCGCGACCCGGCGTTCGTACAGGCCGTCGGCGCGCGAGGCGCGCCACACCTGGCCCATGCCGCCTTCGCCAATCTGCCGGTCCAGCCGGTACGGCCCGATCTCCTGGCCCGGGTGCAGCCCCGCCAGCGGCGACAGCGCAGGCTTGGACAGGAAGTCCTCCTCGCCCGCCTCCAGCGCCACCAGCGCCTCCAGTTCGGCCGCCAGCGCGGGGTCGTCGACACGCAACTCGGCCAGCCGCCGTTCACGTGCCGGCGGGTCCAGCTCGAACAGGGCATCGAGCAGCGGGGACAGCCGTTGCCAGCGCTCGGCGTCCATCGACGTGCTCGCCGGTCAGGCGTCCTTGAGCGAGGCCAGCAGGAACAGCCGCGCCTTCTGCCAGTCGCGCCGGATGCTGCGTTCGGAGCGCTGCAGGAGCGCGGCGATCTCCAGCTCCGACAGGCCGGCGAAGTAGCGCAGCTCCACCACCTGCGCCAGCTTCTGGTCGACCGCCGCCAGGCGGGTCAGCGCGGTGTCCAGTCCGAGGGTCTCCTCGTCCAGGCGCACGCCGCCTTCAAGGTCTTCGGGCAGGTCGGTGACGCGGTGCAGGTCGCCGCCGCGCTTCTGCGCCAGGCGCTGGCGGGCGTAGTCGACCACCACGCTGCGCATGGCCGAGGCGGCATAGGCGAAGAAGTGCGCGCGGTCGTCGAACTGCGCCTCGCGGCGGCCGATCAGCTTGAGGTAGGCCTCGTGGACCAGCGCGGTGGCATCGAGCGTGTGCCCGTGCTGCCCGGCCAGTTGCCGGCGGGCCATGGTGTGCAGCTCCTGGTAGAGCGTTGCGAGCACTCGATCGAGCGCACCGCGGTCGCCGTCGCGCGCCGCATCCAGCAGAACCGTGATTTCGGCGGTGTCGGCCATCGTGTCCCCCGTGGCGATTGCGCGGACTATAGCGCGTCGTTGCGACGGTGAAACACGGTGTGGCGGTGTCCCGCGGTTGGCACGGAACATGCCGCCCCGGTGACGCCGGCGTGGGTGGTCAGCGCTGGCAGTGTCCGCACCACACGGTGGTGCGCTGGCCGATCGCCGCCTGCCGCAACGGCCGCCCGCAGCGCGGGCACGGCTCGCCGCCGCGGCCGTAGGCCGACAGCTCCTGCTCGAAGTAGCCGGGCGCACCGTCCGGGCTGATGAAGTCGCGCAGGGTGGTGCCGCCGCGGGTGATGGCGTAGGCGAGGATCGCCTTCACCGCCCCGGCGAGGCGGGCATAGCGCTCGCGCGAAATGCGCCCGGCTGGACGCAGCGGCGAGATGCCCGCGGCGAACAGGGCCTCGGCGACGTAGATGTTGCCCACGCCGACCACCACCCGCTGGTCCATCAGGAAGGCCTTGACCGGCGCGCTGCGCCCGCGCGACAGCGCGAACAGGTGGTCACCGTCGAACGCCTCCGACAGCGGCTCCGGGCCCAGGCCCGCCAGCAGCGGATGCACCTGGCCCGGCGGCTGCCACAGCAGGCAGCCGAAGCGGCGCGGGTCGTTGAAGCGCAGCACGCGGCCGTCGTCGAGCGCGAAATCGACGTGGTCGTGCGGGCGCACGGGTGTGTCGCCCGGCAGCACACGCAGGCTGCCCGACATGCCCAGGTGCAATAGGGCGCTGCCGACCGCAGTGTCGAGCAGCAGGTACTTGGCGCGGCGGCGCACGGCGTCGATGCGGTGGCCGGGCAGGAGGTCGACCGCTTCGCGCGCGATCGGCCAGCGCAGGTCCGGCCGGCGCAGCGTGGTGGCCACGACGGTGCGGCCGACCACGTGCGGCGCCAGTCCGGTGCGGGTGGTCTCGACTTCGGGCAGTTCGGGCATCGCGCCAGCTTAGCCGGCGGCATCGGCTGCCGCGCCGGCATGACGCCGGTCGCGGCCCGCTGGCTGAATGCGTCAAGGTTTGCGTGATGCCGGTCGCGCTTGCGCAGGCGCCTGAACGGCCCCACCTCCATACCCGCGCGAACGGTGGGCCCGGGGTGGCATCATCGTGCGTGGACCTGGCGTGAAGCCGGTCGCCATCCGCTCCGGAGTACGCAATGCCCGCTTCCCTGATCGACTTCCTCGCCGGCGGCCTGGTTCAAGCCAGCCTCGGCACGCTCGTCATCTATTTCCTGGTCGCCACCCAGCTCACCATCTTCTCGGTGACGCTGTACCTGCACCGGTCGATGGCGCACCGCTCGGTCGACTTCCACCCGGCCGTCGCGCACGTGTTCCGGTTTTGGACGTGGCTGACCACGTCGATGATCACCCGCGAGTGGGCGGCGATCCACCGCAAGCACCACGCCAAGTGCGAGACCGAAGAGGATCCGCACAGCCCGCAGGTCAAGGGCATCAAGACCGTGTTCTGGCGCGGCGTCGAGCTGTACCGCGAGGCGCGCAGCGACCGCGACGCCATCGAGAAGTACGGCAAGGGCTGCCCGGACGACTGGATCGAGCGCACGCTCTACACCCCGCACGCGACCATGGGCCCGACCCTGCTGCTGTTCATCAGCTTCGCGCTGTTCGGCTTTGCCGGCGTCGCCATCTGGGCGATCCAGATGGCGTGGATCCCGTTCTGGGCGGCCGGCGTGGTCAACGGCCTGGGCCACTGGTGGGGCTACCGCAACTTCGAGAGCGCCGACACCTCCACCAACCTCACCCCGTGGGGCGTCTGGATCGGCGGCGAAGAGCTGCACAACAACCACCACGCGTTCCCGAGCTCGGCGAAGTTCGCGCTGCGCAAGTTCGAGTTCGACATCGGCTGGAGCACGATTCGCCTCTTCGAAAAGGCCGGCCTGGCCAAGGTGCTGCGCGTGGCGCCGTCGCTGGACGTGCGCCCGAACATCGCCATGCCCGACGGCGAGACGCTCAAGGCGCTGCTGGCGATTCGCTTCCAGGCGATGACCGACTACTACCGCGGCGTGACCCTGCCGACGCTGCGCGCCACCAACGACCGCCTGCCCCGCCCGCTGCGCAAGGCCCTGGCCGATGGCGGCCGCTGGCTGGACGACGACAAGCGGGCCCGCCTGCAGGCGTGGATCGCCGAGCGCCCGAAGATGGCGACGCTCGCGCAATTCCGCGAGCGCCTGGCGCAGGTGCTGGACGACCGTTCGCACGACGCCCAGGCCACGCTGCAGCGCCTGCACGCGTGGTGCGCGGAGGCCGAGGCCAGCGGCATCAAGTCGCTGGAGCTGTTCTCGCAGCGCCTGAAGGGCTACGCGCTCGCACCGGCGCGCGCCTGACCGGCCCACCGCCGTGACGGCATCGCATCGCAAACGACCCGCGCCTGACCGCGCGGGTTTTTTGTGCGCGTGCGTCTGGCTGTCCCTGCTGCTATCCGCCCCGGCCGTCGCCCAGGTGCGCGACACCGCCACCTACCTGGCGCGCATGGACACCGACGGCGACGGCGCGGTATCGCTGGTCGAGTACCAGCAGTGGATGGGCTACGCGTTCGAGCGCATGGACCGCAACGGCGACGGCACGCTGTCACCCGACGAACTGCCCGGCGGACGCGGCCGTGCGGTGACGCGGACGGCCCACTTGGCAACGCTGGCCGCGGCCTTCCGGCGGCAGGATCTGGACGGCAACGGCGTGCTCGACACGCGCGAACTGGCCGCGCCCCCGCAGTAGTCAGCCGGCCTGGCGCGGCGCCGGCGCCGGCTCCCGGACGTGCAGCCAGGCCAGGGCGTCGGCGCGGCTGAAGAACCTCTGGAAGGCGTAGCCGCGCGCACTCGACAGGGTTTCCAGCGCGATGTTGAAGCTGCTGGTCTCCGGACCGACGAAGGCGATCCGGCACTGGCGCAGCGCATCGTCGGCGGCGAGCGTCGATGCGAACCCACTGATCCTCGACAGCGGTTCGGCCGCCTGCCGTGCCTGTGTGAAGTCGATCAGGATCTGCTTGGGCACGCCCTGCGCCAAGAGCGCGCAGGTTTCGCGGCGGGCGGCTTCGCGCTGCTCCACCGAGACGCAGTCGCTGTAACGCACGTCAATGACGCCGCGCAGTGTGTCCACCCTGATTCGATAGGCCATCGGTCCCCCCGTCCCCATCCTGCACGCGCGACGATGACGACGGCAAGCGCGACGCCCCGATGAACTGTTCAGGAGGCGCACACGACGACGCCGGCCCGCAGGCCGGCGTCCGCTGAGCTGCGTTGCAGCGCATCACTGCGTGATGTCGACGTCCTTGGTCTCGCGCAGGAACAGCGTGCCGATGACGAAGGTCATCAGCGCGATGACGATCGGGTACCACAGGCCGTAGTACATGTTGCCGGTGGCCGCGACCAGGGCGAACGAGATGGTGGGCAGGAACCCGCCGAACCAGCCATTGCCGATGTGGTACGGCAGCGACATCGAGGTGTAGCGGATGCGCGTGGGGAACAGCTCCACCAGCCACGCCGCGATCGGCCCGTAGACCATGGTCACGTAGATCACCAGCAACGTCAGGATCGCCACCACCATCGGCTTGTTGATGCGGGCCGGGTCAGCCGCCCCGGGATAGCCGCCGGCGCCGAGTGCCGACGTGAGCGCACCACCGAAGCGGGCGGATTCCTCGCCGGCGGCCGTCGCATCCAGCCCCTCCGCCTCGTAACTGGCAAACGACACGTCGCCGATCGACACCTGCGCGACGCTGCCGACCGGCGCGGACGCCACGGTGTACGGGACGCCGGCCTTGGCCAGGGCCGCGGTGGCGATATCGCAGGAGCTGGTGAATTTCTTCTTGCCGACCGGATCGAACTGGAAGCTGCAGGTGTCCGGGTCGGCCGTCACCACTGCCGGCGCATTGATGCTGGCCTCGGCGATGCCCGGGTTGGCGTAGTGGGTCAATGCCTTGAACAGCGGGAAATAGGTCAGCGCGGCGATCAGGCAGCCGGCCATGACGATCTTCTTGCGGCCGATCCTGTCCGACAGCCAGCCGAAGAACACGAAGAACGGCGTGCCGATCAGCAGCGCGGTGCCGATCAGCAGCCACGTGGTGGTGGCATCGACCTTCAGCGACTGGGTCAGGAAGTACATCGCGTAGAACTGCCCCGCGTACCACACCACGGCCTGGCCGGCGGTGGCGCCCAGCAGCGCCAGCAGCACGGTCTTGCCGTTGCGGCTGAAGAAGCTTTCGGTGATCGGCGCCTTGGACGTCCTGCCCTCGGCCTTCATCTGCTGGAACAACGGCGACTCGTTGAGCTGCATGCGGATCCACACCGAGATGCCCAGCAGCACGATCGACAGCAGGAACGGGATCCGCCAGCCCCACTCGTTGAACGCCTCGGTCCCCACGATGGTGCGCACCGACAGGATCACGATCAGCGACAGCAGCAGGCCCACCGTCGCGGTGGTCTGGATGAAACTGGTGTACAGCCCGCGCTTGCCGTGGGGCGCATGCTCGGCGACGTAGGTGGCGGCGCCGCCGTACTCGCCGCCCAGGGCCAGGCCCTGCAGCATCCGCAGCACGATCAGGATGACCGGCGCGGCGATGCCGATGCTGGCGTAGCTGGGGAGAACGCCGACCAGGAACGTCGACACGCCCATGATCACGATGGTGACCAGGAACGTGTACTTGCGCCCGATCATGTCGCCGATGCGGCCGAACACGATCGCGCCGAACGGGCGCACCGCAAAGCCCGCGGCGAATGCCAGCAGCGCGAAGATGAAGCCGGTGGTCTCGTTGACGCCGCTGAAGAACTGCATGGCGATGATCGCCGCCAGCGAACCGTAGAGGTAGAAGTCGTACCACTCGAACACGGTGCCCAGGCTGGAGGCGAGAATGACCTTCCTGTGGCCCTGGGTGAGGGTGCCGGCCGGCGGTGCGCCGGCGGTGGCGCTGGTGGTGGACATGGTGTTCCCCTTGGCTGTCGTGACGTGTCGGGTTCGCGGTGCGCGGCGCTAGAAGCTGTACTTGACGGTCGTGTGCAGGCGGTTGAGGTCGCCCTCGCGGTCGTCCTCGAGCATGCGCTGGCCGAAGATCAGCTCGGCGCCGACGTCGAGCTTGGGCATCGGCGAATAGATGAGGTTGGCGTGCAGCGACTGCGCACGCTCCGTCACGCCGAAGCCCGTCAGCGCCACGTCGTTGTCGAAGTGCGCGGCGGAATACATCAGGTTGCTGCGCAGCTTCGGCGAGAACACGTGCCGCCACGCCACGAACCCGCCGTAGCCGTCCAGCGCCTCGATGTCGCCGTCGGCCTGCTGCACCACGTCGGTGCCCAGCCCGAAGGCGAGGTAGCGTCCGATGCCGCTGCCGCCGTTGACCGCGTAGCGGATGTCGTTGCTGGCGCCCAGGTTGAACTTGCCCGACACGCTGAGCGCGCCGCCGCCGGCGGTCTCGTCGCCGGCCTTGAACTGGCGCAGCAACCCCGCCACGGTGAAATGCCCCCAGTCGCCGCGCGTGATCCAGCGCGCGGTGGCGTCGGGCGCGATGTTGTCGCCGGAATTGAAGCGGGCCGCGGCATTGAGGTACGGCGTCACCGTGGTCTGTGGGTTCTCCACCGAGAACGACCACGGCCCCGTGCTGTAGCGCACCTGAGCCTGGCGCACGAAGACCGTGCCGTCGGTGGGGCCGACGAAGTCCACCGCATCCGGCAGCGCGGCGACGTCCTGGAAGTTGGACCATGTCTGGCCGGCCAGCCATTGCGCGCCGTCGGGGTTGGCCCAGCTGACGTACGCCTGCCGCAGCGACAGCGCATAGGTGTTGGTGGCCGTTTCGTTGCCGACCAGTGCGTTGTTGCCGCCGCCGAACATGTCGGCCTCGATGTACGCCTTGACCTTGTCGCCATCGGCGGTGACATGGTCGGCGCTGAACCAGAAGCGCGAGAACTGCGCATGGATGTCGGTGTAGGCATCGCCTCCATCGGCGCCGGCATCGCCCACCGGTATCGCGCCCGGCAGGTAGAACAACCGCCCCGCACTGCCGTCGGCGATGCGCCCGTCGCTGGTGTCGGTCGCCATCGCGTCGAGCTTGATGAACCCGCCGAAGCCGAACGTCGTGCCGGGGTTGGCAGCCGGCAACAGGGGCGTGGACTGGATCGACGGCGTGGGCGCGCCCGCCGTCGGCGAGGCCGGCGCCGGTTGCGCGGCTTGGGCAGTAGCCGCCGCGGGTGGCGAACGCTCCTGCATCAGCTGCTGGACCATGGCCTCGAGCTGCACGATGCGCGCCTCGAGTTCGGCCTCCTTCGCGGTCTGCGCCAGTGCGCCCCCGGGCACCAGCGCCAGCAGTACCGCCGCCGCCAGCGTGCGACGCCGCGTGATCAACGTGGATATGGACATGAACCCCCTCCGATCCGTGTCCCGGCCAAGGCCGGCAGAACGCCACGCCCAGTGCGCGGCCCGGGGCAGCCTGCGCGCGCATCGCGCTGCATCACCATTCGCCTTTGGTCGTAGACGCGGCGGCACTACGACGAAGGTCTAATGCCGCCGTCCCCGGCGGCGACGGCGGTTGCGGCACACTGGCGGCCTCGCCAGCCCCACCGCTTCACGGAGTGCGCCATGACCCAGCCCGCCGTCCATCCCGTCGACCCGGCCTTCGCCGACAGCGCGCGCATCACGCGCGAGGACTACCGGCGCGATTACAAGGCATCGGTGCGCGACCCGGAGCAATTCTGGGCACGCATCGGCCAGCGCCTGGACTGGATGACGCCGCCGACTGTCATCAAGGACACCAGCTTCGACCTGGAGGACTTCCACATCCGCTGGTACGCCGACGGCGAGCTCAATGCGAGCGTCAACTGCCTGGACCGGCACCTGGCCACGCGCGGCGACAAGACCGCGCTTCTGTTCGAGCACGACGACCCGACCCTGCCGGCCGAGTCCATCAGCTACCGCGAGCTGCACGTCCGCGTGTGCCGGCTGAGCAATGCGCTGCGTGCGCTGGGCGTGCGCAAGGGCGACCGGGTGACGATCTACCTGCCGATGATCCCGGACGCGGTGGTCGCGATGCTGGCCTGCGCGCGCATCGGCGCGGTCCACTCGGTGGTGTTCGGCGGCTTCGCGCCGCAGTCGATCGCCGACCGCGTCGCCGACTGCGGCAGCAAGCTGATCATCACCGCCGACGAGGGCCTGCGCGGCGGCAAGCGCATCGCGCTCAAGGCCAATGTCGATGCCGCATTGAAACTGCCCGGCACCAACTCGGTGGAGACGGTGCTGGTGGTGCGCCACACCGGGGCCGCGGTGGACATGCAGATGCCGCGTGACCGCTGGTTCGACGCCGTCGTCGACAGCCAGCCGGACGCGTGCGAACCCGAACGCATGAACGCCGAGGATCCGCTGTTCATCCTCTACACCTCCGGCAGCACCGGCAAACCCAAGGGCGTGCTGCACACCACCGGCGGCTACCTGGTCTATGCAAGCTACACCCACGAGTGCGTGTTCGACCTGCGCGAGGACGACGTCTACTGGTGCACCGCCGACGTCGGCTGGGTCACCGGCCACAGCTACATCGTCTACGGGCCGCTGGCCAACGGTGCGACCGCGCTGGTGTTCGAGGGCGTGCCCAACTTCCCCGACGCCTCGCGCTTCTGGCAGGTCATCGACCGCCACCGGGTCACGGTGTTCTACACCGCACCCACCGCCATCCGTGCGCTGATGCGCGAAGGCGAGGAGCCGGTGCGGGCGACATCGCGCGCCTCGTTGCGCCTGCTGGGCACGGTGGGCGAACCCATCAATCCGGAAGCGTGGCGGTGGTACTACGAGGTCGTCGGCGAATCGCGCTGCCCGATCGTCGACACGTGGTGGCAGACCGAGACCGGCGGCATCCTGATCAGCCCGCTGCCCGGCGCGACGGACCTCAAGCCCGGCTCGGCCACGACGCCGTTCTTCGGCGTGCAACCGGCCCTGGTCGATGCCAATGGCACCACGCTCGAGGGCGAGGCCGAAGGCAACCTGGTGCTGACCGACTCCTGGCCGGGCCAGATGCGCACCGTCTATGGCGACCACGGCCGATTCATCGACACCTATTTCCGCACGTACCCGGGCCGCTACTTCACCGGCGACGGCGCGCGGCGCGACAGCGATGGCGACTGGTGGATCACCGGCCGCGTCGACGACGTGATCAACGTCAGCGGCCACCGCATCGGCACGGCCGAGGTCGAAAGCGCGCTGGTGTCGCACCCGAAGGTGGCCGAGGCCGCGGTGGTCGGCTTTCCACACGACATCAAGGGCCAGGGCATCTATGCCTATGTCACGCTGGTGGCCGGCGAGCCGGCCAGCGACGACCTGCGCAAGGCGCTGGTGTCCCACGTGCGCCAGGAGATCGGCCCCATCGCCACGCCCGACCACCTGCAGTGGGCGCCCGGACTGCCGAAAACCCGCAGCGGCAAGATCATGCGGCGCATCCTGCGCAAGATCGCCGAGAACGCGCCGGAGCAGCTGGGCGACACGTCCACGCTGGCGGATCCCTCGGTGGTGGCTTCGCTGGTCAAGGAACGGCGTGACGCGTGACGACGCCCGACGGCCCGACGGCACCCGTGGCGCGCCGCCCGCGCCCGTCCGCCTCGTCCGGGAAGGCCGGCCGATGCAGTGGCGCGTGATGCGTGGTCGCCACCCGCGCGCGCCCGCGCCTGCGGCGACTGTCCTGCGGGCCGGGTAGCGGCATGCCAACCCTGCTGATCGCCGACGACCACCCGTTGTTCCGGGAAGCCCTGCGGGGCGCGGTGGCGCGCGTCCTGCCCGATGTCCACCTGCACGAGGCCGACAGCGTCGAGTCCCTGCACGCGCTGGTGGAGGCGCACCCCACCGCCGACCTGCTGCTGCTCGACCTCAACATGCCGGGCGCCCAAGGTTTCTCCGCCCTGGTGCACCTGCGCGCCTTGCAGCCTGGCCTGCCGGTGGTGGTCGTATCCGCGCGCGAGGAGCCGGCCGTCATGCGCCGCGCGCTGGACCACGGCGCGTTCGGTTTCATTCCCAAGTCGACCGACGCCCTGACCTTGGGCGAGGCCATCATCACGGTGCTGGCAGGCGACCGGTGGGCGCCCGCGCCGGCCTGGACGGCGGCGCCCACGGACCCGTCCGAGCACGATGCGGCGCGTCGGCTGCGCGAGCTGACCCCGCAGCAGTTCCGCGTCCTGCAGATGCTGGGCGAGGGGCTGTTGAACAAGCAGATCGGGTTCGAGCTGGGCGTGTCCGAAGCCACGGTGAAGGCGCACGTCACCGCGATTCTGCGCAAGCTCGGGGCGGGCAACCGCACGCAGGCGGTGCTGGTGGCGCGCCGGCTGGCGGTCGATCCGCAGGACGATGCGTCCACGGAGCGTCGCGACCCCCAGGACTGACCGCACGGCAGTGAACACCGGGCCAATGGGTCACGTGTTCGACATCGCTTCTCGATGAGGCGAGTCTGGATGAGGGCGATACGATCAGTGGGCCGCGTGCGTGGAGCAATCGGCTGCGCGCCCCGTGCGCTCACCCGGCGGCGCGGTGCGGATCACCCGGGCGATGTAGCTCCACAGCGCGATGCAGGCGGTCAGCACCACCAGGCGCACGACATTGATCGGCTGGAGGATCGCCTCGCGCAGCGCATCGATGTCCAGGCGCGCTTCGAACACCAGCACGAACACCGTCAGCAGGCCGATCGCCGCCGCCGCCGACACACACGTCCAGAAGCACTCGCCTGCGCAGCAGGTGAGCCAGTGGCGGGGGTGGCGATCGGCCTGCTGACGGTGTTCGTGCTG